>JASHRY010000234.1 GCA_030037105.1 Xanthobacteraceae bacterium | reverse complement strand
GGAGGTGTGGACTTTCAACGTCAACGATAACCGCATCGACCTCGAGGACAGCGTTTATCTCGCGGGAACCGACGGCCCGCGCCGCACGATGCAAATGGTCATTTACGGAAATGCAAGCCGCGCGCCACGCGTGGTCTGGACCTTTCAGCAGATCAATCCCGCCGCCGGCGCCGCCGCAACCAATTCGCGCCGCCTGCGCAGCGAGGAGCCGAAATTGCCGTTGTGAACTTTAAGGTCATATGCCGGCTCGACAATCCGGGGCGCGGGCTTTGGCCCTCGCCCCGGAATCCATGGTCACGATTGGTGGTTATGCATCGAACTCGCCGCTTCGCGGCAATCCGGAATGACGAACTGAGAGAACAAGTATAAAACGCGCCATGACCGAGCATCTGCGCCGCGTGACGCGCGCCCTGATCTCCGTGTCCGACAAGGCCGGAATCGTTGAATTTGCCCGCGCTCTCGCGGGCTACGGCATCGAACTCATCTCGACCGGCGGCACGCGCAAGGCACTGAGCGAGGCCGGCCTCGCGGTGCGCGATGTCTCCGAGCTCACCGGCTTTGCGGACATGCTGGATGGCCGGGTCAAGACGCTGCACCCGGCCGTGCACGGCGGCCTGCTCGCCATCCGTGGAAATCCGGCGCACGTCGAAGCGATGCGCGCGCAAAAAATCCGCCCGATCGATCTTCTGGCTGTCAACCTCTACCCGTTCGAGGACACTGTCGCGCGCGGCGCCGGCTTCGACAGCTGCATCGAGAATATCGATATCGGCGGGCCGGCCATGATCCGCGCCGCCGCCAAGAACCACGCCGATGTCGCGGTATTGGTCGACGGCGGCGACTATGCCGCCGTGCTCGCGGAACTCGCCCGGCACGGCGGGATGACCACGCTTGCCCTGCGTCGCAGTCTCGCCGCCAAGGCTTTTGCCCGCACGGCCGCCTACGACGCCGCGATTGCCAATTGGCTGGCGCGCGAAATCGGCGAACCGGTGCCGGAGTACCGCAGTTTCGGCGGCCGGCTGATCGAGCGATTGCGCTACGGCGAGAATCCGCACCAGGTGGCGGCCTTCTATCGCACGGCAGATGCGCGCTTCGGCGTCTCGACCGCGCGGCAGGTTCAGGGCAAGCAGCTCTCCTACAACAACATCAACGACACCGACGCGGCTTACGAATGCGTGGCCGAATTCGATCCGGCCCGCACCGCGGCGTGCGCCATCGTCAAGCACGCCAACCCGTGCGGCGTCGCCGAGGGCGGAAATTTGCTCGATGCCTATCGCAAGGCGTTGGCCTGCGATCCGGTGTCGGCGTTCGGCGGCATCGTCGCGCTCAACCGCACGCTCGATGCCGAAGCGGCGGCCGCGATTACCGAGATTTTCACCGAGGTCATTGTCGCGCCGGACGCAACGCCGCGGGCCATCGGCGTCGTCGGCGCGAAGAAGAATCTGCGCCTGCTTCTCGCCGGCGGGCTCCCCGATCCCCGCGCTCCCGGCCTTTCAGCAAGGGCCGTCGCCGGCGGATTATTGGTGCAGTCGCGCGACAATGCCGTGGTCGACGACCTGGAGCTGAAGCCGGTGACCAAACGCGCACCGAGCCATGCCGAATTGCGCGACCTGCGCTTCGCCTTCCGCGTCGTCAAGCACGTGAAATCGAATGCGATCGTCTATGCCAAGGATTCCGCGACGGTGGGCATTGGCGCCGGGCAGATGAGCCGCGTCGATTCCGCGCGCATCGCCGCCCGCAAGGCGGAAGACGCCGCCAGGCACGCCGGCCGCAAGGAGCCGGCAACCAGGGGATCGGTGGTCGCCTCAGATGCCTTCTTCCCGTTCGCCGACGGCCTTCTCGTCGCGATCGAGGCCGGCGCCACCGCGGTGATCCAGCCCGGCGGGTCGGTGCGCGATGACGAGGTGATCAAGGCCGCCGACGAGCACGACGTCGCCATGGTCTTTACCGGCACGCGACATTTCCGGCACTGACGGTCATTCGGGACGTCGCGAAAACGGTGTCCCGGAATCCGCGGCCGCGAACGATCAAGACGGTAAAATCACACCAGAATCACACCGAGGCGGTAATCCACTGCTCCAGCTTCTGCTTCGGCGCGGCGCCGATCTGGCGGGACGCGAGTTGACCGCCCTTGAAGAGCATCAGCGTCGGGATCGACATGATGCCGTATTTCGTGGTCGTCGCCGGGTTCTCGTCGACATTGAGTTTGACGATCTTGACCTTGCCGTTGAGCGAATTGGAGATTTCTTCGAGCGCAGGAGAAATCATCCGGCAAGGTCCGCACCATTCCGCCCAAAAATCCACCACGACCGGCCCGCTCGCCTCGAGCACCTCGTGATCGAACGTTGCGTCAGTTACCTTATCGACCATGGGAAACCTCGCGCTCCGGGCGAAAGTGGCAGGACGCCTTACCTATAAATGGCACAGGCAGGCGTCAAGAAGCTTCACCGACGCAGGGCCGACTTATGATTTCGGCGAGTGCCGCGTCCATGGCCGCACCGGGCACTTCGATGAACCGGGGTCCGTCGGTGAAAAGGAGTGCCGCGCGAACAGTTTTTTCCGGATAAATGCGCGCGAGCACGAAACGGTAGAGAGCGAGCTGGTCGATATAGGCCTGCGGCACATCGGCGAGCCCGCGTGGAACATCCCGATCGGTCTTGTAGTCGGCGATCAGGATGACATCACCCGTTGCCGCCAAGCGGTCGATCTGACCGGAGACAATGATCGGGGCGGCGCCGGGGCGCGCGATGCGGCCGACGATCGGCACCTCGGCGCGGCTCCCCGATGAAAATACCTCGGCAAAGGTCGAGTCATCGAGGATTGCGAAGATGTGTTGCGCGATTCCGACCTGCTCAGCCGGCGAGAAATCGGCGGCGGTCGATTGCAGATATCGATCAAGCGCGTCCTCGCGGCCGACCGGTGGGATATCGGGCAACGACTGCATCAATCGATGGACAATGCGCCCGCGGGCGAGCGCTTTACCGCGCTCCGCGCCCGAAGTCGCCTGAGGCGCGAACGCGCGACCGATCTTCTCGTCGAGGGCCGCGGAGGGCGACAGTGGCACCGGCCGCGGCGCCTCTTGCAGCGCCGGCTGCCGCAGCCACGACGGCAGTTCGCCGCGCTCGACCTTGGTCGCATCCGCTGCCGCCGGTGCGTGCTTCGCCACCGCGGCGGAAGCGAGCTTGCGATAACGCAGGACTTTCTCGCCGCAATCCTCTTCGGCATTGAGCAATCCGTCGAGCGGCTGACGCACCAGGTCGTACCAGCAGTTCTTCGGTCGCGTTCGTTCGCCGGCGCCGCAAACGATCAACCGATCGGCGGCACGCGTCATGGCGACGTAGAGAAGCCGGCGATATTCGTTCTCGGCTTCGATCCGTGCCGCCTCGCGGGCGGCGGCGACGGGCGGCACGTCGTCTTCCTTGCGTCCCGCCCAGATCAGGCCGCCGCCGGAAAGCTTGATGAGCCGCGGCGGCCGCGGCCCGGCGGGCCGCGTCATCGTATCGGCGAGGATCACGATCGGCGCTTCGAGGCCCTTGGCGCCGTGCACCGTCATGACGCGCACTTCGTCGCGGGCGATCTCCATGTCGCGTTTCACCTCGGCGCGCGCGGCGCGCAGCCAGGCGATGAAGCCTTGCAGCGACGGCGTCTCGCGGCGCTCGTAGTCGAGCGCGAGGTTGAGGAATTCGTCGAGCGCATCGTTCGCCTCGGCGCCGAGCCGCATGAGGAAACGATGGCGGGCGCCGCCAGCGCCGAGGAGCCGCGCATAGAAGGCAAACGGCCCCCCGGCCCGCGCGTCCTGCGCCAGCTCATCGAGGCGCGCGGCAGCCGCCGCGAATATTTCTCGCTCGGCCGATTTGCGCTTGAGCACCGCGCGTAGCGAAGCGCGGCCGCGGTCACAGGCGAGCGCGAACAAATCGTCATTCTCGAAGCCGAACAACGGGCTGCGCAACACGGTCGCCAGCGCCAGATCATCCTCGCGCAGCAACAACGCGTCGGCGAGCGCCATGAGGTCCATAACCGCGATATGCTCGGTGAGCAGGAGACGGTCGGCGCCGGCGACTTCGACGTTCTCGTTCTTGAGCGCGCGGATGATCGCCTCGAACAGCGGTCCGCGCTGGCGCACCAGGACGAGCACGTCGCCGTAGCGAGCGGCGCGGCCCTCGACGCCGGCCGGCGTGTGCGCGGCGACCAGCTTGCGCACGGTGCGCGCGATCCGCTGCGCGAGCTTGACCCGCGGGCTCGTCTCGCCGACCGTGTCGAACGGCGCGTCCCAGCCCTCGATCGCGCCGCGTTCGTCCGGCTGCAACGGCTCCCAGATCTCGACCAGACCGGGCGGCGCGTCCGGCAAGGCTATGTGCGGGGGAACGCCGTCGCCGTCGGCGGTGACGCTCGCCGCGATGGTCTTCGCCTTGAAAACTTCATCCACGGCGCCGAGCACGCTTTCGCCCGACCGGAACGAGTGCTTGAACTCGCGGAACACGAAATCGAGTCCGCCGTTCTTGTGGGCGCTCTCGAAATGACGGCGCATCAGCGCGAATTCCTGCGGCGCGGCATCCTGGAAGGAGAAGATCGACTGCTTTTCGTCGCCGACGGCGAAGATGGTGCGCTTGAGGTCGCGCGCGCCTTGTCCGGCAGTGAATTCGGCGGTGAGACGGCGGACGATCGCCCATTGTTTGCTGCTGGTGTCCTGGGCCTCGTCGATCAGCACGTGATCGACGCCGAGATCGAGCTTGTAATGGACCCAGGCGGCATCGAAATTGTCGAGCAGCGCCAGAGTCTTGTCGATAAGGTCATCGTAATCGAGAAGGCCGCGGCGCTCCTTTTCGGCGGCATAGCGCGCCAGCACCGCCGCGGCGACGGTGAGCAGCGCCGCGCTGCGATCGCGGCAGAGGACCGCATTGCGCCGTTGGAGAACGGCGCAGACCCGCTCCTGCTCCGCATACAGACGTTCGACCAGGCTCGCGTCCTTGATCGCCCCGGTGACGATGGATTTGCGCGGGGTCCGGTGCTGCTCCGTGCAGAATATGTCGAGATATTCCTCGATGCGGTCGGAGCCGGAGAGCGCGGCGAGTGCGCCGAACCGTCGCGCTTGCTCGCAGTCGGCCTTGCCGCCTCGCGCCAAGGCCGCGGCAATGGCGGTCCACTCCGACGGCGCGATCAAGGAGCCGGCGAAGAACTCCGCGTCGATGCTCTCGATGTCGTCCGCCGGCGTGACGCCGAGCGCGCCGGAGAGAGCGGCGATCGCCTTCTCCACGCCGCCAGCGCTTTCGACCCAGCGGTCGATCGCGTCATGTTGGCCGATCGCTTCGCGCACCACGTCGCGAAAGGTCCGATCGGCGCCCACGGTCATCGCCGTGCCCAGCGCGCGGCCGAGCGGGCTCTTGGGAGCGGAAGCCCCTTCGAGCAGCACATCAAGCGTCAATTGCTCGACGAGCTGCACCTGCGCGGTTTCGTCGAGCACGCTGAAGCGCGCGGCGACGTTCGCCTCGAACGGAAACCGGTGCAGGAGCTGGGTGCAGAAAGCGTGGATGGTTTGCACCTTGAGACCGCCCGGCGTGTCCAGCGCCCGGGCAAAGAGCCGCCGCGCCAATGCGCGGCGCCGCGCGTCGGGCGCCGCGCCCGGCCGCGCGCGGATGGCCTCGTCGAGCGCGGCATCGTCGAGCATGGTCCAGCGCCCGAGCGTGTCGAACACGCGCTTCGCCATATTGGCGGCGGCCGCCTTGGTGAAGGTGATGCAGAGGATCTTTTCCGGCGCCACGCCGGCGAGCAGCAGATTGACGACCCGCTGCGCCAGAACGTGCGTCTTGCCCGCTCCCGCATTGGCGGCGACCCATGCCGATACGTCCGGGTCAGACACCTCGTTCTGCAATCGCCGCACGTCGGGCGGAATAATGCTCGGCGATCTCATGGGCCGTTCCCAATATCGTCCTCGGGCCCGCCGGTGGCCGACCATTCCTTTACCCGCGCCAAATGGTCGTAGTCGCCGTAGCGCGCTTTCCACATCGGATGGACGAGCGAGCGGTAAGGCTCGTTCTGGTCGTCGAAGCGCCTGACCAACGCGGCGAGCTTGTCGAGCGCCCGGTCGGCCTGACTGTCCGGCGTGCCTTCCTTGAACGTGATCGATTCCAGCTTGCCCGGCGGCACGCCGCCTTTCAGCATTACATAGGCGACCTCGGCGACCGAGGCGCCCGCCGGGATTGCCGCGAAGGCGCCCCGGCGCAGCATCGCGGCTTCAAGCGTGAGCTGCGGCGCGAGCCCGGTGCGCACCTGCTTTTCGGTCCGCGCCGAGCCGGTCTTGTAGTCGAGGATGACGTAGCGGCCGTCCGCGTGGCGCTCGATACGGTCGGCCCTGCCGCGCAATTTGAACGCGCCCGCGGCGAGCGGGATGTCGATCTCGCCCCGGATCTCGGCGGCGAGCGCGACGATATGGGATCGCCGGCCGGCCTCCCAGCCGCCGAACCAGCGCGCGATGCGCAGGAATCGCGGCCACCAGAAGGCGCGCGCCTCCGGAAACTCGGCAAGCCCGGCGAAATAGATTCGCCCCAGCTCGATGAGTTCACCGGCCGGATCGGACGGCAAGCCGTTCGCGAAACGCTGGGTGAATGCACCTATGGCGGCGTGGATGAAGGTGCCGCGCTCGGCGGCGCCGGGCGCGGTATCGACCGCATCGAGCGGCGCCAGGCGCAGGATGTGCCTGGCGTAAATGGTATAGGGATCGCGCAGCCAATCCTCGATTTCGGTCACCGAGAGGCTCGTCGGCCGCGCTGCGCGCGGCGGCTTCGGCGCCGGCCGCGGCGCCGGTTGCGGGGGCTTCTCGGGCCGGTCGAGCGCGCGCCCCCAGGCGAGATAGCGATCACCGCGATCGATCGCCGCCTGCCAGCGCTCGCCGGCAATCGCAGCGAGCCGCTGGATGAAGCGCGAGGGAATCGTCGGGGCACCGCCGATCTTGGCGGCGCGCGTCAGGACCACTTCGCGCGCACCGAGCAACTGAGCGAAATCGTGAGCGGAAAGGCCGATGCGGCGCTCCGGCAGATCGAGGCCGAGGTCCTGGCGCATGGGGCGGCTGAGCCACGCGCCGGTTTGCGTTTCTGGCGGCCATGTTCCTTCGATAAGACCGCCCAGCACCACGCGATCGCTCGCGGTGAGCCGCGCCTCGAGTGGCCCAAGAATGCGCACGCGCGCGCCGGATTGAGGCGGACGCCGCACGACCCGGTCGGCCAGAGCGGCGGAAAAGAGTTCGAGATAGTCGGACGGCTCGGCCAGCAAGCCGGCGGCAGCCTCGCCGGTCGTCAGTTCATCGAACGCATCCGCAAGTTTCGCGCCCTCGGCGCCGAAGAAGGCGAGATCGCGCCGGCCGTCCCGCGACAGCGCCGCGACCACGTCGCGATGACGCGCGGCCAAGTCGCTGAACGCGCGCGGTTCTCTGCCGATGCCTTCGAGCGACGAGAGCGCGTCCGCGAGGCGGCGAACGAGATCGGCGGCGGCGGCAAGCTCGGCATCGGTGAGGCCGATGCGTGGATCGGACGGATGCAGATCGACCGGCTCCTTGCGGCGGAATTTTTCGAGCTGCGCACGAAAGGCGTCGAGCGCGCGGGCGAGCCCGGCGGTGCCGGGATGCGGACGCGGCCCGCGCAGCGCCGCGCGCTCGAGCGCGGCGACGGCTCTTGCCTCGCCGCTCGAACCGAGGCGCAGCAGGGGATGCTTGAGCAGGGCGAGGAGCGTCACCGGAGCGAGGCCGCCGAGCGCCGCGTCGGCCGCGAGACGAGCAAAAACTCCGGCCGGCGTGTCGAGAAGCGCGTCGCCCCCGGAATCCTCCGCCGCAATGTTCCAGCGCGCAAGCGCGCAGAGCGCGCGCCGCGCCAGCGCGCGGTCGGGCGTGACCAGCGCGGCGGTCTTCTCCTCCTGCACGGCCTCGCGCAAAACGACCGCGACGGCGAGGGCCTCGTCCTCGGCATGGGCCGCCTCGATCATGGTGATCGTGCCGAGCGCCGCATCCGCCTCCGCCGCGAAGGAGGGATCGGTGATGCGTTGTCGCCAGGCATCGGTCGCCGCCGCCGGGCGCAGCGCCTCCGAGATTAGCCGCTCGCGGCCGCGCGGCTTCACCAGGCATTCGACCGCCTCGCGCGTGATCCCGACGCGGTCGAGCAGCGCCCGCATGGCGAATTGCGGGTGCCCCGGCGCCGGCGCGACGCCGGTACGTTCATCCCCCGCGATCAAGCGCCAGGACTCCTCGTCGAGATCGGTATCGAGGCCGGGCAACACCACGGCGCCATGGGGCAGGTGCGCGACGGCGGCGATCAATTCCGCCGTCGCCGGAATCGAGCCGGTCGAACCGGCAACGATCACCGGCGCATCGGTGCGGCGTGCCAGCCGCGCCGCTTCGGCCTTGATCAGCGCATCGCGCCGCGCGGCCGGCTCCATGCGGCCGAGCTTGCGTAAAGCATCCGGCCAGGCCGTGCGCGCGATCTGCAAAAATTCCAGCGTGAGCTGCCAGTAGGGATCAAGCGCTTCCGGCACGAGCCCGTCGAGATCGTCCCACGACATGCCGCGCGTGGTCACGTCGTCGATGAGCCGGGCGAGGTCGTCGGCGAGCGCGCACGCTGCAGCCGGCGTCCGCGCGACAAGGGGAACGCCGCGGGCGCCGCGCAGCTTGGGCGCTGCGGCCCATTTCGTCACCAGTTGCGTCAGCAGCAGCCGGCGCTCGAGTCCGCCCAGCGCCGGCGGTAGCGCCAACGCCTCCGTGGCAATCGCGCCCGATGCCGCTTCGGCGAACACGATCTCGTCCTCGTCGATATCGCCGATCGCGACGATGCGCGGTAGAATCGCGGCGTCGTTCTTCAACACGTCGAGGAAAGCATCGCGCGCGAGCCGGCAGGCGCGCCGGGTCGGCAGATAAAGCGTGGCGGCGGCAAAGGCCGGCGAATCGCGGACCGCGGGAAAGCCGAGCCGGCCGCCGGTCAAGGCCGCGATCAGGGTCGGCAAAAACGGCACCGACGGCGGAATGGTGAAGACGCGCGGGGGCATTATCGGATCCCGACAGACCCCGACGATTATATGATTCTACCGTGCAGCGGCGAGCGCCGCCTCGGCCGCCGCGACCGCCTCCGGCGTGCCGACGTGCATCCAGACGCCGTCGAGGCGCAGTCCGAACAGCCGGCCCTTGCCGACCGCGCGATCGAACAGAAGCGTCAGCGGGAAGGCGCCGGCTGGCGCATCGTTAAACAGCGACGGCGCGAGGATGGCCGCGCCGGAATAGACGAACGGCACAACCTCGCGTTCGGCGCGCCGACGCAAGCCGCCGTCGGACCGCATGGCGAAGTCGCCGCTGCCGGCATAGCCGATGCTGTCGGCCGTGGGCGCCAGCAGGAGAAGCGCATCCATCGCATCGGCATCGAAGGCGTCGGCGAGCCGCGTGAAGTTGGGTTTGACGCCGTCGAGCCATTAGTGTCGGAATTGACGAGGAAAAACGGCGCAGCGCCCAATTCCGGCAGGGCTTTGGCGATGCCGCCGCCGGTGCCGAGCAACGCCGCGCGCTCGTCCGAAATGACGACCCGCGGCCGCCGGCGCGAAGCCAAATGCCGCTCCATCGCGTCGGCGAGATGGTGCACGTTCACCACCGCGCACTCCACGCCGGCATCGGCGAGACGATCTAAGGCGTAATCGATCAAAGATTTGCCGCCGATCGCGACCAGCGGCTTCGGGATATGGCCGTTGTACGGCCGCATGCGCGTGCCAAAGCCGGCCGCGAGCACCATTGCGCGGTTCGGCGTCATTGCGTTCCCCTACCCTCAATATCAACCGATTCGCGCCATCATAACTTATCACGCGCGGAAATGTTGGCACCGTACCAGGCCTTGAGCGCGGCAAGCGCCGGATGCGCCAGCGAGCGCCGCAAATAGCTCCACAGGCGGGGCGTATGCCGGCAGTATTGCGGCTTGCCGTCACGCCGGTCGAGCCGGGCGAATATGCCGAGAATCTTGGTGGCCCGCTGCGCCGTCAGCGTCGCGTAAAGCTGCGAGAAGGAAGCGAGGTCGAAAAGGCGGTTGTGATCGCTACGCGCGCGCGCGTAGCGGCCGAGCAGCGCCATTTCCAGCGTTTCGGGGACGTCGACGCGCGCGTCCTGCAGCAACGAAGCGACATCGTACGCCGCCGGACCGATCTGCGCGTCCTGGAAGTCGAGCACGCCGATCCTGGCGGTGCCTTCGCGCCGGGAGAGCCAAAGCAGATTGGGCGAATGGTAGTCGCGCAGCACCCAGGTCGGCGGCGCCTCGATCGCCGGCGCCAACGCCTCGCGCCAGAGCGCGAGAAATTCCGCGCGTGCGGCTTCGGTCGGCGCCGGCTCGATGTACCAGTCGAGCAGCAGCTCGGCCTCGATCAGAAACGCCTGCATATCGTAGCGCGGGAGACGATAATCGAGATGGGGCGCCACGTGCAGCACCTCGGGCAATGTCTGGCCGTGCAGCGACGCCAACAGATCGACGGCGACTTGGTAGCGCGCCTCGATCGGCGCCGGCGGAGCACCACCGACGATGCGTTCATCACCGAGATCCTCCATGATGACGAGCCCGCGCTCGAGATCGGCGTCGATGATGGCGGGCGCCGAGACGCCGCGGCCGCGCAGCGCCGCGGCGATGGCGACGTACGGAACGACGTCCTCGGCGAGATGAGCGATGACGCTATAGGGCTTGCCGTCGCGCAGCGGCGGGCCGTCCGGGCGCCGCGGCGCGTTCATCAGGATCGTCGTCTTGTCGTCGAGCACGAGGCGCTCGAAGATGCGCGTCGAGGCGTCGCCCTGCAACCGCCGGCGGCGCACCTCGCCGAAGCCCGATTCGTCAAGGAAGGCCCGAATCTGGGGAATGCGCTCCGCGCGCGCGGCAAAGGCGCCGTAGCCGACGACGCGGACGTTGCGGATGTCGGCACGAAGTTGCGGCGCCAGCGTGAAGGTGATGTCGAGCCGATCGGGCGGCAGCAAAGCGGCGGCGCGGTCGGGCCATTCCAGCAGCACCACGGTGCCTTCCGGCAGGTCGTCGAAGCCGAGTTCGGCGAGTTCGGCTGCGCCCGAAAGCCGAAAGAAATCGGCGTGGACGAGCGCAAAGCGCGCCAGCTCGTAGGTCTGCAGCAACGTAAAGGTCGGCGACGGCACCTCGATCGTATCGTCGCCGGCGAGGCAACGGATGAGCGCCCGCGCGAAGGTGGTCTTGCCGGCGCCGAGGTCGCCGGACAGCGTCACCACGTCGCCGGGCTCGAGCGCGGCGGCGATGTCGGCCGCAAAACGAACGGTCGCCTGCTCGTTATCCAGGATGACGGTGAAGCCGGCGCCGCCGAGGGCAGTCGGGAACATCGCCGCGCTCCACTTACCGGCTTTTTTGTTTGCGCATGATCTTTTCCGAAAACCGGCCCCCCATTGCGGGATCATGCTAGGCCGCGGACAGCCGGGCGGCCGCGGCAAGCGGAAACGTGCACGTCACCGTGGTGCCTTCCCCGACGACGGAGGCGATCGTGACCGTGCCGCCGTGCAGCTCGACGAACGAACGCACCAGCGACAGGCCAATTCCGGCGCCGCGATGGTGCGCGCCGAGCGAATGCGTTTCGAACCAATCGAATACCCTGTCCAGCATTTCCGGCGGAATTCCCGGCCCCCGATCAGTGACCGAAAAGACGACGGCATCGGCCCGCCGTTCGGCCAACAGCGTCACTGTGCCGCCGGGAGGAGAGAAACTCACCGCGTTGGCGAGCAGGTTGAAAAGAACCTGCCGCAGGCGCAGCTCGTCGGCAACGAAGCTGCCGATGTCGGGCGCGGCATGAATGTTGAGCGCGAGCGCGCCGCCGACCAGCCGATCCTGCACGCCTTCGGCGGCGGCATCCATGGCGGCGCGAATATCGACCGGTCCGGACTTGAGCTGCATGCGGCCGGCGTCGATGGTCGCCAGATCGAGAATGTTGTTGATGAGAGCGAGCAGCGTGTTCGTGGACACAGTGATGTAGTCGAGATATTCGCGCTGCTTATCGGCGAGCGGGCCGGTCGCCGGGTCGCCGAGCAGGTGGACGAAGCCGATGATATTGGTCAGCGGCGAGCGCAGCTCGTAGGACACGTGATGGACGAAATCGATCTTGATCCGGTCGGCATCCTCGAGCGCCTCATTGCGTTCACGCAGCGCGCGCTCGACGTTGACCGAGTCGGTGACATCATGGAACGTCGCCAATGTGGCGCTGTCGGGGAGCGGCACGGTGGTGCAGTCGACCACGCTGCCGTCGCGCCGTTCGAGCCGTCCGCAGATCGCCTCGCGGCTGTCGATCGCGGTCACGACCTGCCGCAGCACCTGCCAAGTGGGATCGTCGCCGTGCAGCGGCCGGCATAAATCCGTGATCGTTTCGATGTGCGGCCGCTCGGCCAAGACCTCCGGCGGAAGCCGCCACATGCGGGCAAAGGCGGGATTGGCAAGCCGGATGCGGCCATCGCTGGCGAATACGGCGACGCCTTCGGCGAGGTTGTCGAGCGTTTCGCCCTGTACTCGAATCAATTCCTCGAAGCGCCGCTCGAGGTCGAGCCGCTCGGTCACGTCGTCGAACAGATAGGTGACGCCGCCGTCCGGATTGGGCGTGGTGACGACGCGCAGCGTGCGCCCGTCGGGCAGGTGCCAGGTGTGTTCCTTCGCCTCGACGGCGCGATAGGCGTTGTGGAGCTGCGTCTTCCATTGCCGGAAGTCCTGCTGCTCGGGAAGCTTGCGCGCCGCGCGCAGCTCCTCGAGCACCGCCGCATCGGTCGGCGACTGGTCCAGATAACCGGCATCGAGACCCCACAGCGCGCGATAGGCAGCATTATAGAATGTGAGCCGGTGAGCGGCGTCGAACATGGCGACGCCGGTGGAAAGCTGATCGAGCGTGCGGCGGTGCGCTTCGACCATGTGGGCGAGCGCGCTGCGCATCGTTTCCGCTTCCGTGGCGTCGATGCCGAGGCCGGCGCTGCCGGTCTCGGTGTGGAAGTCGAGCACGTCGAAGCTGCGCCGCGTTCCGGCGACCACGGCGAGGAGACGGCCGGAATAGGCGCCGCTCGCCGCGCGCGCGCGCGCGATGTTGGCGCGCGCCGCGCTGTCGAGCAATTCCAGGCGCCGTTCCACGGCATCGGCGGCATTGCGCGCTTCGACCGCGCGCGCATAGGCCGAATTGACGAAAGTGAGCCGTCCCGTCGCATCGCGCGTCCACACCGGCGACGGCAGCCGCTCGATCAGCGTGCGCAGCGACGCGATCTCGCGCAGCAACGCCTCATGACGCCCGGCAAGGTCCAACAGTTCGCGCTTGACGCCGCCGGCGTCCTTGAGACGCAGCACCGCGCGCCCGGCGACGACGCGGCCCTGTACTTCGATCGGGCGGCCGGCGAGCGTGCTGAAAGCCATCGAAAAGGCTTCGCCGCGTGCGCGCAACGCCTCGACCGCCTCCTCCATCGCGTGCGCCTTGCCGGCGTCGAGCCAGGTGCCGAAGGCAAGCACGCGGTGCGGTTCGGAGACGCCGACGACGGCGGGATCACCCTCGATGCCGGGTTCATCGGTTGCCGCCGGCCAATCCACCACCACTTGCGGTTCTGACCGCAGCAGGGCGTTGGCGCGGTCGAGGTCGGCGCGGAGCGCCACGATCTCGTCCTGCGACGCCAGTTCCACTCGCACCGAACGCGCGCGGCTGCGCACCAACAGGATCGCCGTGACGACGGCAAACAACAACAGCCCGGCCATGAGCGCGAGCACCACGATCTCGTGGCGATCGATGCTGTGCGAGGCGCCGATGACAAGTTGATGCAGCGCGAGCGCCGGCGGTTCGTCGGCGCGGGCGGGCCGGAGCGAGAGCGGACCTATGGCTAGAGCGAATCCGGTTGCAAGGAATCCGCCTCGCCACGGATGCGCGCAGCCCCCGCTGGTCCGGATCGTCTCCGGCATGCCCCTTCGCCTCTGCTGGCCGCCACCGCCATCGGCCAGCGGGTCCGCGGACTCGCCCGCGAATCGTTCGACTTTACTCTACTCTCAAGCGGATTCGCGCCGAAAGAGTCCAGATCGTGAACGAGGACGGCGGACAACACCTGCTGGACAATGCGCAAGCCTGGGCGAGCAGATAGCCCCCGATTCTATTCGTCCGCGCCAGCGATATTTGCGGCCAATCCGGTCGAACCGAGTCCGCCGCCGCCGCGCCCCGTCGTATCCAAACTGTTCGATTCGACGAGCTTCGCGTGCCGAACCGACGCTATCACCAGTTGCGCGACGCGCATGCCGCGGCGGACGACGAAAGACGTGGAGCCCAGATTTACAAGAATAACCTGCAATTCCCCGCGATAATCGGCGTCGATCGTTCCGGGCGAGTTGAGGACGGTGATGCCGTTGCGAATGGCAAGCCCCGAGCGCGGCCGGATCTGGCCCTCGGTGCCCACGGGCAGAGCCATGGCGACGCCGGTCGGAATCATGGCGCGCGCCCCCGGCAAGAGTTCGACCGGCGCATCGGCCGGCACGGCGGCGAGCAAATCAAGCCCGGCCGCCAACGCGCTCTGGTATCGAGGCAAAGGCAAGTCGGCGGCGTGCGGCAGACGCACGATGCGCACCTCCGCGCGCGCCGCATCGCTCACCGTTCTGTTTCCTCAAGCGCCGCGGCGATCCGTTCGACCAATGCGCGCGCGACGTCGTCCTTCGATTGCGGCGGCCAGGATTCGACACCCGAAGCGGTGACGAGATGAACCGTGTTGGCGTCGCCGCCCATGATGCCGGTTCCCGGTGAAACGTCGTTGGCGAGGATCCAGTCGCAGCCCTTCTTGGCGAGCTTCGCCTTGGCATTGGCGACGACGCGATCGGTCTCGGCGGCAAATCCGATGACGAGCCGCGGACGGTCGGATCGGCGATGGGCGATCGTGGAAAGAATGTCGGGATTTTCCACGAGGTCGAGCGCCGGCGCGCCGCCCGGTTGCTTCTTGATCTTGCTTTCGCTCACCCGCCGCGGGCGCCAGTCGGCGACCGCCGCGGCGAAGATCGCGACATCGACCGGCAGCGCCCTCTCGACGGCGGCGAGCATCTGCCGCGCGGTTTCGACCCGCACGACCGAGAGGCCCGGCGGATCGGGCAGATTGACCGGACCGCTCACCAGCACCACGTCGGCGCCGGCCGCGGCCGCGGCGGCGGCGATAGCGTGGCCCTGCTTTCCCGACGAGCGATTGGCGATGACTCGCACCGGGTCGATGGGCTCGCTGGTCGGTCCCGAGGTGACGAGCACGCGCCTGCCGGCGAGCGGTCCGGCGCCGTGCATCATCGCTGCGACGGCGGCGACGATTTCGAGCGGCTCGGCCATGCGGCCGATGCCGGCTTCGCCGCGTTCGGCCATTTCGCCGGAATTGGGCCCGACGACGCGAACGCCGTCGGCGGCAAGCTGCGCCAGATTGCGCTGCGTCGCCTTGGCTGCCCACATTCGCGGGTTCATCGCCGGCGCGATCAGGATCGGCTTGTCGGTCGCGAGCAGCACGGCGGCGGCGAGATCGTCGGCGTGGCCGCCGGCCAACCGGGCGATGAGGTCGGCCGTCGCCGGCGCGACGACGACGAGATCGGTATCGCGCGCCAGACGGATATGGCCGACGTCGAACTCGCTCTGCGGATCGAACAAATCGGTATGGGCGCGTTCGCCGCAGAGCGCGCCGGCGGCGAGCGGCGTGACGAAATGCTGCGCCGCGCGCGTGAGAATGCAGCGCACCCGCATGCCGCCGTCCTGCAGGCGGCGAATGAGATCGAGCGATTTATAGGCGGCAATGCCGCCGCCGATGACGAGGAGGATGCGCGGCGGAGGGACCGTCCGTTCCTTCGCCCGCACGCGCGGCGGCGGCTCCGGCTCGACGCCGCCGGGTTCCGCGATCCGCCGAATGGCGGGGGCGACGTCGGCTTGCTCGATATCGGCCGCCGCCGCTCGCAGGATCGTGCGCACCTCGTCTTCCATCGAGCGGCCGTGCTTGGCCGCACGAATGCGGAGTTCGTTCTTCAAGCGCCCGTCAAGCCGGCGAATGGTGATGCTGCTCGTCTGCACCATATATTTCGGCCAATCGAGGCTCGATCATAGCCGATGATTGCATTGCAATCAATGCAATCATCGGCTCAAGATGAGGCAAAGAAGGAGCGCGGCGATGACCCACAACGCCGCAATGGTCCAGCGGCCGCGGCGGGCCTCGGCTTTGTCAATCTCGGCAATGGTCTGCGGCGACAGGACGAGGCCGTCGCGCGTGATCTCGTCGAGCTGGTCGAGGACGCGGGCGCCGCGCGTCAACAGGCCCGGCGCGCCGCTGACGAAGCGTCCGACCTCGAACGCGCCCTGCGCCGCATTTTCGAGCTTGCCGGCAGGGCCGAGATGCCGCGTCATCCATTCGCCGACGACCGGCTCGGCGGTGGTCCAAATGTCGAGCTTGGGATCGAGCGCGCGCGCCACGCCCTCGACCACCACCATGGTCTTCTGCAAGAGCAGCAATTCCGGACGCGTGCGCATGTCGAACAGGCCGGTGACCTCGAACAGCAGCGTGAGCAGCCGCGCCATCGAGATATCTTCGGCGGTGCGGTTGTGGATCGGTTCGCCGATGGCGCGGATCGCCTGCGCGAAGCTCTCAACCGAATGATGCGCCGGTACGTAGCCGGCCTCGAAATGAACCTCGGCGGCGCGGTGATAATTCCGGGTGATGAAGCCGTGCAGGATTTCCGCGAGGAACAGGCGTTCCTTGGCGCCGAGCCGGCCCATGATGCCGAAGTCGACGGCGATGAGCCGGCCTTCGTCGTCGACGAACAGATTTCCCGGGTGCATGTCGGCGTGGAAGAAGCCGTCGCGCAGGGCGTGGCGGAGAAAGGTCTGGATCAAGGCACGGGCAAGCTGGCGCAAGTCGAAGCCGCGGGCCAAGAGACGCGCCCGATCCGACAGTGGCGTGGCGTCGATCCATTCCAGCGTGAGGACTTCCTTGGTGGTGCGGTCCCAATCGACCGCGGGAACGCGGAAATCTGGGTCGGCCTTGGTGTTCTCGGCCATTTCCGAAAGCGCGGCCGCCTCCAGGCGGAAGTCCATCTCGACGGCAACCGAGCGCCGCAGAGTGTCGACCACTTCGACGAGCCGCAACCGCCGCGCCTCGGCGGACAGATTTTCCGCGTGGCGCGCGACGAAGGTGAAGGCGGCGAGATCGGCGTGGAAGCGGCGCTCGATTCCGGGGCGCAAAACCTTGACGGCGACGGCGCGCGACGCCGTTGCCGTGGCGACCTCGGCCCGATGCACCTGCGCGATCGACGCAGCGGCGACGGGCGGGCCGAAACTCGCGAAGACCGAACCGACCGGCCGGCCGAACGAGGCGGCGACCGCCGCCTCCGCCTCCTGCTGCGGAAAGGGCGGCATCTGGTCCTGCAGCCGTTCGAGATCGCGGGCGAGCGCCGCGCCAACCACGTCCGGCCGGGTCGCCAGGAACTGGCCGAGCTTGACGTAGCTCGGTCCGAGCCGCGTGAGCGCAGCCGACAAACGCGTCTCGGCGGCGCCGCGCGCCGGCCGCTCGATGAGGCGCGCGATCCGCAGTAACGGCCGCGCCGGCGCCGGCACCGCGGCGGGATCGACAATGCCGAAGACGCCCTCGCGGGCGCACACGAAGCCGGCGCGGCCGAGACGGACAAGGTGCGCGGGGGCGGAGATCACAAACGCCAGCCGGAATGCAGCATGACGATGCCGCCGCTCATCGGTCGAAAGGAAACCCGCGCGAAGCCCGCCTTGCGCAGCATATCGGCGAAGGCTTGCGGCTTCGGGAAGCGGCGGATCGATTCCACCAGATAGCGATATGATTCCATATCGCCAACCACCCAACGGCCGAGCGCCGGGATGACGTTGCGCGAGTAGGTTTCGTAGAGCCGGTCGAGCCCGGGCACGTCCACGGCGGAGAATTCCAGGCAGAGGAATCTGCCGCCGATCTTGAGGACGCGAAACGCCTCGGCCAGCGCCCGGTCGACACGCGGCACGTTGCGGATGCCGAAGGCGACGGTCGCGGCATCGAAGCTCTTGGCCTCGAACGGCAGCGCCTCGGCATTGGCCTCGATGAAGGCGATCCTCCGCTCCATCTCTCCCTCGCTTGCGGACGCGGGCAGGGAGGGCGAAAGCGCCGACGCGCGCTCGCGGCCGACGGCGAGCATGTCGGCATTGATGTCGCAGACGGTCGCCCGCGTCTCGGCGCCGCCGGCCGCGATCACGCGCAACGCGACATCGCCGGTGCCGCCGGCAATGTCGAGAAGCGCAAACGGCCGGCTTTTCGGCGGATTAATCGCGGTAACCAGCGCATCCTTCCAGGCCCGGTGCAGGCCGAACGACATCAGGTCGTTCATCAAATCGTAACGGCGCGCCACGCTGCGGAATACGTCATCGACGAGCTCCTGCTTTTGCCCGAGCGGCACTTGGCGCGAACCGAAATGGGCGGTCTCTTCCATCGTCGGTTTCCTGCTTGCGCTAAACCATAGCGCGGCGGCGCCAGCGACGCTATGTGTTGGCATTAACCGTGTTAACCATGTTGCTTCCTCCGCTTCCCGCCGGATGAACGATGCCCGAACTCCCTGAAGTCGAGACCGTGCGCCGCGGGCTTGAACCGGCCATGGAAGGCACGCGTTTCACCAAGGTCGAAGTTCACCGCGGCGATCTGCGCTGGCCGCTGGCCAAGGACTTCGCCCGCCGCCTCGAAGGCCGGACCGTGACCGGCCTTGGCCGGCGGGCGAAATATCTCCTCGTCGACCTCTCATCCGGCGACGTGCTCATCATGCATCTCGGCATGTCGGGTTCGTTCCATGTTTTTCAGAAGAACAGCGATCATGCCGAAGGGCAAAGTCCCGGCAACTACTATCACCAGCGCTCGCAGCACCTCGCGCATGACCACGTCGTCTTCCATATGTCCTCCGGCGCGGTCGTGACCTTCAACGATCCACGTCGCTTCGGCTCGATGAAGATCGTCGCCCGCGACAAGCTCGACGAGGAGCCGCTTTTGCAACGGCTCGGCCCGGAGCCGCTCGGCAACGCCTTCGACGCCGCCATGCTGGCGCACGCCTGCAAGGGCAGGAAGACAAGCCTCAAGGCGGCGCTGTCCGACCAGCGGGTCGTGGCCGGACTCGGCAACATCTATGTGTGCGAGGCGCTCCATCGTGCGCGGCTTTCGCCCAAACGCATCGCCGCGACCATCGCCGGCAGAACCGGCGCGCCGAACGAGCGCGCCGAACGCCTGGTCGCGGGCATCAAGGCGGTGCTCAAGGACGCGATCGAGGCCGGCGGCTCCTCGTTGCGCGATCATCGGCGCACCGACGGCGAACTCGGCATGTTTCAGCATCGCTTTCGCGTCTACGACCGCGAAGGCGCGAAGTGCCCGACGCCCGGCTGCCGCGGCACCGTCAGACGCATCGTGCAGAACGGGCGCTCGACGTTCTATTGTCCGCTGTGCCAGAAGTGATCTTTCATGAGAGACACGCCATGAGCTACCAGAACATCATCGTCGAGACGCGCGGCAAGGTCGGATTGATAAGGCTCAATCGCCCGCAGGCGCTCAATGCGCTCAACGGCGCGCTGGTGCGTGAGTTGAGCGCAGCCGTCGATGCGTTCGAAGCCGACGGCAGTATCGGCTGCCTGGTGATTACCGGTTCGGAGAAGGCGTTCGCGGCCGGCGCCGACATCAAGGAGATGGTGGACAATACCTTCATCGACGCCTTCCTCGGCGACTTTGCGGCAAGCTGGGACTGCCTCGCGCGTGCGCGCAAGCCGGTCATCGCTGCGGTCGCGGGCTTCGCCCTCGGCGGCGGCTGCGAGCTCGCCATGCAATGCGACCTCATCATCGCCGCCGACAACGCCAAGTTCGGGCAGCCGGAGATCAAGCTCGGCATCATCCCCGGCATCGGCGGCACGCAGCGGCTCACGCGCGCGGTCGGCAAAGCAAAGGCGATGGACATCATCCTGACCGGCCGCATGATGGACGCCGCGGAGGCCGAACGCGCCGGCCTGGTCGCCCGCGTCGTGCCGGCGGCGAGCCTCATCGAGGAGGCCGTCAAGGTCGCCGAAACGATCGCTTCCATGTCGCTGCCGTCGGTGCTGGCGGCCAAGGAAGCGGTCAATCGCGCGTTCGAGACCTCGCTCGCCGAGGGCGTGCGCTTCGAGCG
>JASHRY010000233.1 GCA_030037105.1 Xanthobacteraceae bacterium | reverse complement strand
CAGACAGGAGTTGGCCGATGCCGGCTGCGGGCGGAGACGGACTCGAAAAGCTCGAAGACATGATCGTGCGCGCGGCCGAATCGACCGCGGCGCACGTGCGCGCGGCCACGGCCGCGATCGGAACGGTCATATTCGGTCAGGACAAGGTGATCGAGCAAGCGCTGGTCACCATCTTGTCGGGCGGCCATGCGCTCCTGCTCGGCGTGCCGGGCCTCGCCAAGACCAAGCTCGTGGAGACCATGGGCATCGTGCTCGGCCTCGATGCGCGGCGCATTCAGTTCACGCCCGATCTCATGCCGTCGGACATTCTCGGCACCGAGGTTCTGGAGGAAAGCCCGACCGGCAAGCGCAGCTTCCGCTTCCTCTCCGGTCCGGTCTTCGCCCAGCTCCTGATGGCCGACGAGATCAACCGCGCCAGCCCGCGCACGCAATCGGCGTTGCTGCAGGCGATGCAGGAGCAGCACGTCACCGTCGCCGGCACCCGCTATGATCTGCCGAAGCCGTTCCACGTTCTCGCGACGCAGAATCCTCTCGAACAAGAGGGCACTTATCCGCTGCCCGAGGCCCAGCTCGATCGCTTCCTGATGGAAATCGACGTCGGCTATCCCGACCGGGATGCGGAGCGAAAAATCCTGTTCGAGACCACGGGCGCGGAGGAAACGCGGGCGAAGCCGGCGATGAGCGCCGAGGATCTGCTGAGCGCGCAGCGGCTGGTGCGGCGGCTGCCGGTCGGTGAATCCGTCGTCGCGGCGATCCTGGCGTTGGTGCGTTCGGCGCGGCCGGGGCCGGGAGGCGGCGAAGCCGCCAAGTTGATCGCCTGGGGGCCGAGCCCGCGCGCGAGTCAAGCGTTCATGCTCGCCGTGCGCGCCCGCGCCCTCCTCGACGGCCGCCTCGCGCCGTCGATCGACGACGTGGTCGATCTCGCCGAGCCGGTGCTCAAGCATCGCATGGCGCTCACCTTCACCGCGCGCGCCGAAGGCGAGAGCATCGAGGCGGTGATTGCGCGCCTGAAGGCGCAGATCGGATAGGCGCATGGCGGTCGAGCCCAGGCGCATTTTCCATGACGACGGCCCGGCGGTTCGGCGGGCGACCGGGGAAGGCCGCACGCTCGCCGCCAGCATGCCGCGATTGATCCTGGAAGCGCGGCGCATCGCGGCAACCATCATCCACGGCCTGCACGGCCGCCGCCGCGCCGGTTCCGGCGAGAATTTCTGGCAATATCGCCGTTTCGTCTCCGGCGAGCCGGCCTCCCGCGTCGATTGGCGGCGCTCGGCGCGCGACGATCATCTCTACGTGCGCGAGCACGAATGGGAGGCGGCGCATACCGTTTGGATCTGGCCCGACCGCTCGCCGTCGATGGCCTTCGCCTCCGCGCTCGCGCGCGAGACCAAGCTCTACCGCACGCTGGTGGTGGCGCTGGCGCTGGCCGAGGTGCTGGTCGAAGGCGGCGAACGGGTGGGAATCCCCGGCCTCATGCGCCCGACCGGCAGCCGCGCCATCATCGAGCGCATGGCGCAGGCAATCGCGCACGATCGCAGCGAGCGCGCGAGCCTGCCGCCGACCTTTTCGCCCTCGCCGCTCGCCGAGGTCGTGCTTCTGTCCGACCTCTGGAGCGCGATCGACGACGTGCGGCGCACGATCACGCAGCTCTGCGGCAGCGGCGCGCGCGGCCACGTGGTGCAGATCGTCGATCCGGCCGAGGAGACTTTCCCCTATTGGGGCCGCATCGAATTCGTGGAGCCGGAGGGCGGCGGGCGCGTGACCGCCGGCCGCGCCGAGACCTGGCGAACAGACTACGCGGCGCGCGTCCTGCGCCACCGCGCCGAGATCCGCAGCGAGACCGACCGGCTCGGCTGGAGCTTTGCGGTTCACCGCACCGACCGCCCCGCGAGCGAGCTTTTGCTCGCCCTCCACGCCCGCATCGGCGCCGCGCCGGCGAGCGGCGACACAAGCTGGCGTGCGCCGGTCGAGCCGAGGATGCCGGCATGATCGGCGGACTGCCGCTCGGCTTCGCCGAACCGCTGGTCCTCATCGGGCTCTTGACCCTGCCCGTGCTGTGGTGGCTCTTGCGCCTGATTCCGCCGCGCCCGCGCCGCATCGACTTCCCGCCGACCCGGCTCCTCTTCGAGATCGCGCCCAAGGAGCAGACCCCGGCACGCACGCCGTGGTGGCTCACGCTCATGCGGCTGGCGCTGGCCGCGCTCGTCATCATCGCCGCCGCCGGTCCGTTGTGGAATCCGCCGCTGGCGAGCACGAGGACCCGCGCGCCGATTGCCATCCTGATCGATGACGGCTGGGCGGCCGCCGCGACCTGGGATGCGCGCCTGCGCACCGCCGACGACATCATCGCGCGCGCGGCGAACGATCATCGCGCCGTGGCGCTGGTGCCGCTGTCGGAGGGCGCGCGCGACATCTCGTTCGCGACCGCCGGTTCGGCGCGCGTGCGCCTGCATCAGATCAAGCCGCGGCCCTATACGGTCGATCGCACCGAGGCGCTGCCGGCGATCGCGCGCTTCCTTGCCGACGCCGGCGATGTCGAGTTGATCTGGCTCTCCGACGGGATCGATCTCGGCCGCGGCACCGAGTTTGCGAACGGCCTGGCGCAGGCGATCGGCAAGCGTCCGATCACGGTCGTGGCCGGCGGCATTCCGGCGACCCGCGCGCTCACGGCCGCCGACAACGCGGCCGGCGCGCTGAGTGTCAAGGTGCTGCGCGCGGCCGCGGGCACGGCCGCGACCGGCACCGTGCGCGCCCTCGACCTCAAGGGCCTGACGCTCGGCGAGGCTTCGTTTGCATTCAAGCCCGCCGCAAGCGAGACCGAGGCCGCCTTCGATCTGCCGGTCAAAATCCGCAACGATATTGCCCGCATCGAGATCGCCGGCGAGCGCTCGGCCGGCGCCGTGCAATTGCTCGACAAGCGCTGGAGCCGCCGCACAATCGGCATCGTCTCCGGCGCCACCGCCGACACCTCGCAGCCGCTCCTGTCGTCGAGCTATTATATCGAGCGCGCGCTCGAGCCTTTCGCCGATCTGCGGCTCGCGCAAGGCGAGTCGCCGGCCGAAGCGGTGACGCATTTCATCGATCAGAACCTGCCGATGCTGATCCTCGCCGACGTCGGCACCGTCGCCGGCGAGGCGCATGACCGCCTCGCCCGTTGGATCGAGAACGGCGGCGTGCTGGTGCGTTTCGCCGGACCGCGGCTCGCCGCGTCGAACGACGATCTCGTTCCGGTGCGGCTGCGGCGCGGCGGCCGCATCCTCGGCGGCAGCCTGAGCTGGGACAAGCCGCAGCCGCTCGCCGCGTTCTCGCATGAAAGCCCGTTCAACGGCATGACCGTGCCCAGCGACGTGACCGTCAGCCGCCAGGTTCTGGCGGAACCCGATGCCGCGCTGACCGAGAACACCTGGGCGACGCTCGCCGACGGCACACCGCTCGTGACCGCCGCGCGCCGCGGCAAGGGCCTGATCGTGCTGTTTCACGTTACCGGCGACACGCGCTGGTCCGATTTGCCGCTCTCGGGCGCCTTCGTCGAGATGCTCAAGCGCATCGTCGCGCTTGCCGGCACCGCCCATGTCGCCGCGACCGGCAACGCCAAGACAAGGAATGTGCATGAAGCGGTGGCGCCGAGCCGCGTGCTCGACGGCTTCGGCGGCTTCGTCTCGCCGCCGCCGACGGCGCGGCCGGTGCCGGCGGATTTTACCGGCAGCGCCACCGCCGACCACCCGCCGGGCTATTACGGCCCGGCCGAAAATTTCCTCGCCGTCAACACCCTCGCCCCGGCCGACCGCCTGCTCCCGCTCGATTTCGGCGCACTCCATGCCACGCGCGAAATCTACCGCAAGAGCGAGCCGCAGGACTTGCGAGGGCCGATCTTCCTCGCCGCGCTCGGCCTTTTTGCGCTCGACACGCTGATCGTGCTCTATCTCGGCGGCGGCATTGCGCGGCTTGTTCCGCGCGCCTCGCGCGCCACCGCCGCCGCGGCGATTGTCGTCGCGACGCTTGCGCTCATGACGCCGCGCGCCCATGCCGGGGATGCGGAGAACACGGACGTGCCGCCGGCGGCGCTGGAAACCAGGCTCGCCTATGTCGTGACCGGCAATACCGACGTCGATTCGATCAGCAAAGCCGGCCTCGCCGGCCTCACGCTCTTCCTCGCGCAGCGCACCGCGCTCGAGCCGGGTGATCCGATCGGCCTCGACATAGCGCGCGACGAGCTGGTTTTCTATCCGCTGATCTATTGGCCGATCGTGCCCGGCGCCGCGCGTCCTTCCGACGAAGCGCTCAAGCGCATCGATACGTACATGAAAAACGGCGGCACCATTCTGTTCGATACGCGCGACGCCGTCGCGGCGCCGCCCGGCTTCGGCGGCGAAACGCGCAGCCCCGGCATGCTCGAACTGCGCAAAATCCTCTCCTCGCTCGATATTCCCGCGCTCGAGCCGGTGCCGCGCGATCATGTGCTGACCAAGACGTTCTATCTGTTGCGCGATTTCCCCGGCCGCTTCGACTCCGGCCAGCTCTGGGTCCAGGCCTTGCCGCCGGAGAGCGGGGACGAGGCGTCGCGCCGTCCGGCCCGCGGCGGCGACGGCGTGTCGCCGATCCTCATCACGTCGAACGACTTTGCCGGCGCCTGGGCGATGCGGCCCGACGGCCAGCCCATGCTGCCGATGGTCGAAGGCGAGCCGCGCCAGCGCGAGATGGCTTTTCGCGCCGGCGTCAACATCGTCATGTACACGCTCACCGGCAACTACAAGGCCGACCAGGTGCACGTGCCGGCGCTGCTCGAACGGCTCGGGCAGTAGGGGATTTTACTATTGGACGATAGTAAGTTCATATGACTAAATCCGCGCCTCGAATTGAAGAAGCTCGCGATGAGTAAATACGAAGCATTGCCGCAGTTCCTGGCGCGGAAAAAACGCGCGATCCAGCGCCTGAGCTTTGGCGAAATCGAGCGGGTCTTGGGCTTCAAGTTGCCCAAAAGCGCCTACCGGCATGAAGCCTGGTGGGCCAACGATGCGGCCGGCCATTCCCATGCCCGCGCCTGGCTAAAGTCCGGCTGGCGCACCGAGACGATCGATCTGGTTGGACGCAAGGTTACTTTTCGGCGCTCGATTCAATCTTTTCCGCCTGCGGCATCGTCGCCAAAGCGCGATCCCTGGGGCTGCATGGCCGGCACGGTCACGATTCTGGCCGGCACGGATCTCGCGGCGCCCACAGCTAGGTGGAATGCGGAAGAGGGCCGGCTTCTAAATGAGTGATCTTCTGCTCGACACATGCGCCGTTCTGTGGCTGGCCGAGGGCATCGAGCTCGCCGCCGAAGCGCGCAAAGCGGCCGCCGAAGGCAAACTGAATGTGTCGCCGATCAGCGTCTGGGAAATTGCCAACCTCGTCCGTAAGAACCGAATTGTATTGGCGATGCCGGTCGTCAAATGGTTTCGGCAAACCTTACACATGATGGAAGCAGCGATGTCTGAACTTACGGTCGAGATCCTTGCCGGCTCGTGCGAATTGCCCGGTTCGCCGCCGAGCGATCCGGCCGATCGCATCATCATCGCCACGGCGCGCGAGGCCCGCATGGTGCTGATGACGCGCGATAGGGACATTTTGGCCTATTCGCGCGCCGGTTATGTCCGAACAATGATGTGTTGAATATGAATCTCGATGTGGCGTTCGCCCCGCTTATTGGCGTCCACGTTCTGTGGGCGGTCATCGCCGCGGCCTGCGTCCTGTCGCTGCTGCTGTTCGTGGCGCGCAGCCGCGGCGCCGCCGTGCGCGCGCTGGCGCTGGCGCTCATCGTGCTCGCGCTCGCCAATCCTTCGCTCACCAGCGAGCATCGCGACCCGCTCGACTCGGTCGCGGTCGTCGTCGTCGACAAGAGCCCGAGCCAGAATTTCGGCGACCGCGCGCGGCAGACCGAGCAGGCGCGGGCCGCCGTCGTCGCCCGGCTCAGCCGCATTCCCGGGCTCGACGTGCGCGTCATCGAGGCCGGCCAGTCGGACGGCGAGACCGACGGCACGCGACTGTTCAGCGCGCTCGGCACGAGCCTCGCCGACGTGCCGCCGGATCGCGTCGCCGGCGTCGTCATGATCACCGACGGGCGCGTCCACGACGTGCCCGCGGACGCCGGCGCGCTCGGTTTCTCCGCGCCCGTCCACGCGCTCATCACCGGCAGCAAGAACGAGCGCGACCGCCGGGTTGCGTTGATCGCGGCGCCGCGCTTCGGCATCGTCGGCCAGTCGCAGACCATCACCTACAAGGTCGAGGATCAAGGCGCGGACGAGCGCACCGCCGCGGTAACGGTGCGCCGCGACGGCGAGGTAGTGGAGACGCGCGCGGTCCCGGTCGGCGTGCCGCAGCACGTCGAGATCCCGATCCCGCACGGCGGCGCGAACATCGTCGAGATCGAAGCTGCACCGCTCGCGGGGGAGCTGACCCTGGTCAACAACCGCGCCGTGGTGTCGGTCGACGGCGTGCGCGACAAGCTGCGCGTGCTGTTGGTCTCCGGCGAGCCGAATGCCGGCGAGCGCACCTGGCGCAACCTGCTCAAGTCGGACGCCTCGGTCGATCTCGTCCATTTCACGATTTTGCGCCCGCCGGAGAAGCAGGACGGCACGCCGATCAACGAGCTGTCGCTGATCGCATTCCCGACGCGCGAATTGTTCCAGCAGAAGATCGGCGAGTTCCAGCTCATCATCTTCGACCGCTACGCGCAGCAAGGCGTGCTGCCGTTCATCTATTTCGACAACATCACGCGCTACGTGCGCGACGGCGGCGCGGTGCTGGTCGCCGCCGGACCGGATTACGCGAGCCCGAGCAGCATCTGGCGCACGCCGCTCGAAGCCATCCTGCCGGCTGAGCCGAGCGGCAGCATCACCGAGCAGGGCTTCCGCGCCCGCCTCACCGAGCTGGGCAAGCGGCATCCGGTGACCCGCGACCTCGCCGGCTCCGACAGCGATCCGCCGCACTGGAGCCGCTGGTTCCGTCTGATCGATACCAGGAACATCACCGGCACGGCGCTGATGCAGGGGCCGGACAACAAGCCGCTGCTCGTCCTCTCGCGCCAGGGCGAGGGACGCGTGGCGCTGCTTCTGTCCGACCACATCTGGCTGTGGGCGCGCGGCTTCGAAGGCGGCGGCCCGCATCTCGATCTGTTGCGCCGGCTGTCGCATTGGCTGATGAAGGAGCCGGACCTCGAGGAGGAGGCGCTGCGGCTCATTGTCAGCGGGCATAGCCTCGTGGTGCGCCGGCAGACCATGGCGGACGACGTGGCCGACGTGACCTTGACGTCGCCGTCGGGATCGACCCGCACCCTCAAGCTCGCGCCGAAGGAACCGGGCCTGTGGGAAGGCGAGGTGACGGCCAACGAACTCGGCCTGTGGCGCGCCACCGACGGCAAGCTCAATGCGCTCGTCAATATCGGCCCGGCCAATCCGCGCGAGTTCGCCGACGTGACCTCGACGACCGAGGTGCTGGCGCCGATCACCGCGGCGACCGGCGGCGATTCCCGGCGGCTCGACGACGGCAGCGGAGTTCACGTGCCGCGCATCCTCGCCGTGCGTTCCGGCGACACCTACACGGGCGACGACTGGATCGGCTTGAAGATGCGCGAGGCGAGCGTCGTGCGCGGCATCGCCGTGCTGCCGCTCTTCGCCGGCCTCATCGGCCTCCTGCTCCTGCTCGGCAGCCTCGCCGGCACCTGGGCGCGCGAGGGGCGTTGAGGCGTCAATCCGGCTTGATCGGACCGGACACGCCGTCAAAGGCACCATCGGCAAGCTCGGCGACGAGAAGCCGCGCCGGATCGACCGGACCGGGCATGACCGCGCGTCCCGGCGAAATGGGCTTGAAGCCAGCCTTGCCGTAATACGGCTCGTCGCCGACCAGGATCACGAGCTTGTGGCCCTTGGCCTTGGCTTCCTTGAGCGCGCGCTC
>JASHRY010000232.1 GCA_030037105.1 Xanthobacteraceae bacterium | reverse complement strand
GCGCAGGCCGGCACCGTGCCGGGCGGCGGCGGCTCCGGGAACAGGCACCGATAGGTCGGATTCGGCTTGCCGTCGGCGCCGTGCTCGTGGGCGCGGATCGTGGTGAGCGTGCCGTCGAAGGCGCCGAGCGCGGCCGTCACCAGCGGCTTGCGGGCGAAATAGCAGGCGTCGGAGACGAGATAGCGCGTGGCAAAATTGTCGGAGCCATCGGCGACGATGTCGTAGCGGCCGATGAGGTCGAGCGCGTTCTGCGCGGTGAGCCGCGCGTGATGCTGTTCCACGGCGACATGCGGATTGAGGCGGCGGATCGTTGCCGCGGCGCTGTCGACCTTGGGCATGCCGATCTCCGGCGTGGCATGGATCACCTGCCGCTGCAGGTTCGAGAGCGCGACCACGTCGTCGTCGATCACGCCGAGCGTGCCGATTCCGGCGGCGGCGAGATAGAGCAAGACCGGCGCGCCGAGACCGCCGGCGCCGATCACCAACACGCGTGCGCGACCGAGCGCGGCCTGTCCCGGGCCGCCCACTTCCGGCAGCACGATATGGCGCGCATAGCGCTCGAGCTCGTTGGCGGTCAGCATGAGGCAAACATAAGCTTGAACCGGGCGCGGAGCCACTGGGACTGGGACCACGGCGCCAACCCGCCGCCCGCCTCGTCGGCAATCCGCTATCGAGCTACCCCTTGTGCGCGTGATTTGCGTGAGAAAACGACCGCCCGGCAATGACACCGCGTCGCTTTTCTCTTCGCCCGGCGAAGCGCCCGCTTGGTGCGAGCGGGCGCGCAACACCAGCCCCCGTTCCGGATGAAATACTCGAAATATCCCCATCCGTAGTCGTAGCCAGGTTATCGCCTCGCCCGGCTCGATGCGGCGCGGCGCACCGATCACGATTCGGCCTTTGCAAAACGCCGGCTTGGCGTTTGGTCGGCACGAATGATTGAGGTAGCGCTCCGATGCGAAGAACTCTCGGTGGCCCACCTGCTGTTAATCGCGAACAGGTATCTGGCGCTACGCGCCTCGCGCCGGTCGGCTTCCTCGGTCGAAAACCCGCCGACCGCGATAAGTGGTGATATAGGCGGCGCACTTGATCGGTTTGGTTCAAACAGGCCCCGCCCGGTCGCCGAGCGACCGATGCGGAAGAAATGCGACCCCATCACCGCCTGCGATTAGCGCGTGATTCGAACAGGTGGAAGCCGGTCGGTCATCCGTATCTGCGCCGGCAAGGCAATTGCGTTGCGCGCAGGTGGAGCTAGGCTTATGGAGGTTTGTCAGCAAAGCGAGGAAGTGATGAACGCCGACTCCAAGAAGACCGTGCTGCGGATGATCCCCTACGGCATCTACGTGCTCACCGCTGACGACGGCAACGGCAACATCGCGGCGGCGACCGTGAACTGGGTGACGCAGACCGCGTTCGCGCCGCCGCTCGTGGCGGTCGGCGTCAAGACCGATTCGGGGGCCTATAAGATCGTGAAAGCGGCGCAGGCCTTTGCGCTCAACATGCTCGGCAAAGAGCAAAAGGGCGTGGCCTTCACGTTCTTCAAGCCGACGCAACTCAGCAACGGCAAGCTGAGCGGCCAGCCGTTCCGCAAGGGCGCAACTGGCGCGCCGATCCTCACCGCGGCGCCGGGCGCGATCGAATGCCGGGTCACCGCCATCGTCGAGCAGGGCGACCATCACATCGTCGTCGGCGAGGTGGTGGAGGCGCATCTCAACCAGCCTCCCGCCGGCCGCCCCGACGCCGCCATCCTGGAGATGAAGGACCTCGGCGACAACGTGTTCTATGGCGGGTAGCGCCGAAGGCGGCGGACGATCGCGGCGGTGATGCGCTAACTGACAATTCGCATGTTCCGCTCGTCATGGCCCGGGCTTAGCCATCCGCGTCCTGTTACCGAGCGAAAGCAGACGCGGACACCGGCGACAAACGCGGGCACGACGAAATAAAATGCAAGGATGGGTTGAGCAACGCGATACGATTTCGGCAACAGCCGGAACGCACGGCCATGCCGTCCGCTTTTGGCGTCGGGAACGCGGGTTGATCCGTGATTCGTTTTGCGCGATCCGACGCAGATTGCCCGCTACTCGGCCGCCAAAATTCGCACCCGCCGCCCGATGAGATCGCCATCGGACCGGCGCGCCTTGCGCAATTCATAGCTTGATTGCAGGTTCATCCACAGTTCCGGAGTCGTGCCGAAATATTTTGCGAGCCGCAGTGCAATCGACGCGGTAATGGCGGAGCGTCCGTGCACGATGTCGTTGATGCGGGCAGGATTTACGTCGATATCGCGCGCCAGCCGGTTCTGGCTCACTCCATTCGGCCTCATGAATTCCTCCAGCAGAATTTCGCCGGGAGGAATAGGATTAAGTTTCCTACTTGTCATTAAGAGCCTCAATGAGGCCGCGCAGCATGGGCATCGCGGACCGTGATTGGACGGCCAAGTCGACCGCGTCGATGCTGCGGCTTCAATGAGGCCGCGGCGATTGACGCCGCGGAAGACGGACTGTCGCGGCACTATATACGACGCATGCGAGCGGCCTTCAATGAGGCCGCGGCGTTTGATGTCGCGGAACATGATCGATGCCTTTGCCTTGTCGGCGGTATAGTTCGTGTTCCATTGAGGCCGCGGTGCCGACGCCTGGAATCGGCAGCAGCGACAGCACGCTCCAGTCGCCTTTTCAGTGATAATCGACGATCTCGACATCTTCGGCACCATCGCTTGTCCAAGCGAAACAAATGCGCCATTGATCATTGACGCGGATTGAGTGCTGGCCCTTGCGATCGCCCTTGAGCGCTTCGAGACGATTCCCCGGTGATTGCCGCAGATCGTTCAACACACCCGCGCCATCGAGCAGCAGGAGTTTGCGTCTTGCCTGTCGCTCGATGCCGCGAAAGCGGCGAACATCCTCGTCCGCGAACAGTCGGGCCGTCGCCGGGTCCTTGAACGAGCGGATCATGAGCGAAGTTGTATTCCGTCAAAGGGAATGGAACAAATTGCCATCGGATATAAGACAATCAGGCAGGAACTGAATTTGGGACGAGGGAAATTTTCCTCCCCACAAAGGGGGAGAGAATGAAAGGACATCTTATGCAAAAAGCCGCACGCTCGCGCGGGCCGCTCGTCTGGCGCGATATGGACCAACGGGCGCTCGACGACGCCTACGATCAGTTGGTCTACGCGCCCAACCGCGACTTGATACTCGGACGGATTCATGCGGCGAGCGAGCGGGCGCGGCAAAATCTGGGCGCGCCACAGCGTCTCGCTTACGGACCGAGCGAGCACGAAGCACTCGATATTTTTCGTGCCCCTTCGCTCCCTTCCCCCGCAAGCGCGGAAGCACATCGTAGGAAGGCGCCGATCAATGTCTTCGTCCACGGCGGTGGTTGGCTGCGCAGCAGCGCCGCCGAGTGCGCGTTTTTGGCCGAATCGCTCGTTGGCGCGGGCGCCAACGCCGTCGTCATCGACTTCATCAACGTCGGCGAGACCGGCGGCGATCTTGCGCCGCTCTACCGGCAAGTCAGCCGCGCGCTCGCCTGGGTCTGGCGCAACGCCGAAAGTTTCGGTGGCGATCGCGACCGGCTCTACATTTGCGCGCATTCATCCGGCGCGCACCTCGCCGCCTGTGCGCTGACGCGCGGCTGGCGCGAGGAGAACCTGCCGCCCGATTTCTGCAAGGGCGCGGTGCTGTCCGGCGGCATGTACAACCTTAAGCCCGTGCGCTTGTCGAAGCGCTCGGCCTACGTCAAATTCACCGACGAGATCGAGCACGCGCTGAGCCCGCAGCGCCATCTCGACGGCCTGATGACGCCGCTCGTCCTCGTTCATGGCACGTGCGAGACGCCGGAATTCCAGCGCCAGACGCGCGACTTCTTCGCGGCGCTCAGAGCGGCGGCAAAGCCCGCCGAGCTGATCGTCGGCGAAGGCTATAACCACTTCGAACTCTTCGAGACGTTAGCGAACCCTTACGGTCTCCTCGGGCGCACCGTGCAGCGGCAGATGGGGCTCCTGCGGCGGCCCTAGAGCGGGATGACTTATCTTCGAGTCGTCATCCTGCTCTAGCTTATTGATGGAGCATGATTTTTTCGGAAAACCGGTTCCCACTTTTCCGGATCTTGCTCTAACGCGGTTGATCGAAGAGCGAAGCGGGCTGCCCAAGCCTTCAGGCAGCCTCGGCGTCCCGGCCGCCTTGGCGCACCGAGGTCCTGATGAGTTCGGCGCCACAGCGCTTGCAGGCGTAGATGGTATCCTCGATGTCGGGCGTGAGCGGGCGGCGGTCGTGATAGGCCATCCGCCCCGCACAAACGGGACAAGGCATCATCAACGAGGGCAGACTTGATGGTGGCGAAGCCGGTTGCCGACGCATCGGGTTACCGCCAGTTTGATATTTTTCCAATTTCTCGCGTCCTTGATCGGGAGTCAACGATTTTTGTGCGTTGCACACAGCAGCCCGCTGCACTGCCATAAGTGCAGAATGGGAAATCTTTTCCGGGGGCGGGAAAGGCGGATGCCGGCTTGATGGCCCTTCATACACGCCGAGCAGCAGCGACCGCCTTTTCCCTAAGCCGTTGTAAGCGCGGAAATGCAGGCAACGCCAAACGCGGCAAGGCTCGCGCGCGTTACCGCAACCGAGCCGTCCACATCGATGCCGCGGCAGGCGTCTTCGATGACGAAAACGGCGAAACCCTGACGCTGCGCGTCCTCGGCCGAATAGCGCACGCAGAAATCGAAGGCGAGGCCAGCGAGAAAGACGCGGGTAAAGCCGCGCTCGCGCAGATAGCCGCCGAGGCCGGTCGGCGTCTTGTGGTCATTCTCGTAGAAGGCCGAGTAAGAATCGATCAAGGGCGCCATGCCCTTGCGCACGATCAAAGCGGCATGCGGAATGTTCAGCGAACGATGAAATTCGGCGCCCGGCGTTGCCTGCACGCAATGGTCGGGCCAGAGGACCTGCGGCCCGTAGGACGCGGCTATCGTATCCAAGGGTCTTTTGTCGGGATGGGTCGAGGCGAACGAGAAATGTCCGGGCGGATGCCAATCCTGGGTCAGCACCACGTTACGAAACCGCGCCGCCAGGCGATTGATGATCGGCACGACCTCATCGCCGCGCGGCACC
>JASHRY010000231.1 GCA_030037105.1 Xanthobacteraceae bacterium | reverse complement strand
GCGCCTTGGCTTACGCCAGAAGGCATTGCGGTGAAGAGCGCCTATGCCGCCGACGACCTCAAAGGGATCGATTTTCTCGACACCTATCCCGGTCTGCCGCCCTACCTGCGCGGCCCCTACCCGACCATGTACGTCACCCAGCCGTGGACCATCCGGCAATATGCCGGCTTCTCGACGGCGGAAGATTCCAACGCCTTCTACCGGCGCAATCTCGCCGCCGGCCAGAAGGGACTGTCGATCGCCTTCGATCTCGCCACCCATCGCGGCTATGACAGCGATCATCCGCGCGTTGCCGGCGATGTCGGCATGGCGGGCGTCGCGATCGATTCGATCTACGACATGCGCACGCTGTTCGCCGGCATCCCGCTCGACCGGACGTCGGTGTCGATGACCATGAACGGCGCCGTGCTGCCGGTGCTCGCGCTCTACGTCGTGGCGGCCGAGGAACAGGGCGTGCCGCCGGATAAGCTCGCTGGCACCATCCAGAACGACATCCTCAAGGAATTCATGGTGCGCAACACCTACATCTATCCGCCACAGCCGTCGCTGCGCATCATCTCCGACATCTTCGCCTACACTGCCGCGCACATGCCGAAATTCAATTCGATCTCGATCTCCGGCTACCACATGCAGGAGGCGGGAGCGACCGCCGACCTCGAACTCGCCTATACGCTCGCCGACGGCGTCGAATATGTACGCGCGGGGCTCGCTGCCGGCCTCGATATCGACCGCTTCGCGCCGCGGCTTTCCTTCTTCTTCGGCATCGGCATGAATTTTTTCATGGAGGTGGCGAAGCTGCGCGCCGCGCGGCTTTTGTGGGCGAAGCTGATAAAAGAGTTCGCGCCGCAGGACGCGCGCTCGCTGTCGCTGCGCACCCATTGCCAAACCTCCGGCTGGTCGCTCGCCGCGCAGGACGTGTTCAACAACGTCGCGCGCACCGCCGTCGAAGCGATGGCGGCGACGCAGGGGGGCACCCAATCGCTGCACACCAATGCGCTCGACGAGGCGCTCGCCTTGCCGACCGATTTTTCCGCCCGCATCGCGCGCAACACGCAGATCGTGCTGCAGCGCGAGAGCGGCGTCACGCGCATGATCGATCCGTGGGGCGGCTCGTTCTACGTCGAGCGGCTCACGCACGACCTCGCCACGCAGGCTTGGCGCCACATCCAGGAGGTGGAGGACGTTGGCGGCATGACCCGCGCGATCGAGGCGGGCCTGCCGAAGCTGCGCATCGAGGAGGCGGCCGCGCGCACGCAGGCGCGCATCGATTCAGGCGCGCAAGCGGTGATCGGCGTCAACAAGCACCGGCCGCGGGCCGAGACGCCGATCGACATCCTCAAGGTCGACAACGGCGCCGTGCGGCAATTGCAGATCGACAAGCTCGGGCGACTCAAGCGCGAGCGCGACCCGCAGGCCGTCGCCGCAGCGCTCGCGGCGCTGACGCGCGCCGCTGCCGGCGGCAACGGCAATCTTCTGGCGCTCGCCATCGACGCGGCGCGCGCCAAGGCCACGGTCGGCGAGATATCGTCGGCGCTGGAGCGGGTCTTCGGTCGGCATCAGGCGGAGATCAAGGCGATCTCCGGCGTCTACAGGCGGGAGGTCGGCATGGCGGACGCCGTCGAACGGGTGCAGAAACGCGTCGCCGCATTCGAGGAGAACGAAGGCCGCCGGCCGCGCATCCTTGTCGCCAAGATCGGCCAGGACGGCCACGACCGCGGCCAGAAGGTGATCGCCACCGCGTTCGCCGACCTCGGCTTCGACGTTGATATCGGGCCCTTGTTCGCTACGCCCGAGGAAGCGGCGCGCCAGGCGGTCGAGAACGACGTGCATATCCTCGGCGTTTCCTCGCTCGCCGGCGCGCACTTGACGCTGGTACCGCATCTCAAGGCCGAACTCGACCGCCAGGGCCGTCCCGACATCATGGTCGTGGTCGGCGGCGTCATCCCGCCGCAGGATTACGATGCGCTCAAGGCCGCCGGCGCCGCGGCGATCTTCCCGCCGGGCACCGTGATCGCCGAAGCCGCCGAAGGCTTGCTCGACACGCTCAACCGCCGGCTCGGGCACACGCAGGCGGCGGCGGAGTGAACAACGGACCCATCATGATGTGATAGGTATCGTCGCATGACCCGCGACGAGATCATCGCCGAGACCGCCCGGCGCTGCGCGCCGAGGGGGTGACGCGACTCGCCTCTTCGGCGCGCGCGCCCGCGGCGACGCACGCGCGGACAGCGACCTCGACGTGCTGATCGACGTCGATCCGGAGGCAAAGTTCTCGGGGCTCGATCTTATGACCGTTCAGCGCATCATCAGGGCTGCAACCGGACGCCGACGATGTGATCGAGATATTCTGATCATGCCTCCCACCCTTGCCGGTCGGATGATGCTATCGGCAGAGTATCGCGGATTTCGGAAACTTTTCCCGCCACGTCTATGCGGTTGAACGACGGCAGCGAAGGCCGCCGTCGATATTTACTGCGTCTGCGCCTCGTGCGGGCCAAAAGCGGGAGCGGCGACCGGCACGCCGCGCGCCGGCGCACGGCCCAAGGACGCGAGGAACGAGCGGAATACGGGATTACCCTTGACCGCATCGTGTCCCGCCGCAATGAGCATGTCGACTTGGTCCGGCGGCAGTTTGAAGGCGGTCGGGACGGCGTTGAGCGCCAGCGCGCGCTGCGGGCCCAATTGATCGAAGGCGACGCGGCCGACAAAAATCTTTACGTCCCGGCAGTTCCATCCCGGCGGCGCGCCGAAACGGCGGCGTTCGGCCGCCGAAAGACTGCAGCGCCAGTTGACCAGCGCGTTCTGCCATTCGTTCATCGTGCCCTGGAACGCCGAATAGCTGCCGACCGCGCCGGATTCCGTCGCCGTATCGGAAGCGGCGGTGATCAGATTGACGCCGGAAGGACCTTCCACGGTCTGCGACCATGATCCCGAAGGCGCGCGGCCGGCGTCGACCACGAGAAACAACAGCCGCCGCAATTTGACCGCCTCCGGCGGCGCAAGCGGCCCGTAAGGCGTGTTGGAGGCGAGCCGCGCTATGGTGAAGCCGGCAAGCCCGTAATTGTCCACCATGCCGCCGTCGAGCAGCTTCACGTAGTGGACTTCGCCGGAATGGTAGCGCGCCATGGCATTGGCGAAGAGCCTGAGCAATGGCGGCGCGTTGACGTTATTGCGCACGCGCGCCACCCAATCCGGCAGGGGGATCGAGCAGCGCCCCGGATAGCCTTCGATGACGATCGGCGCGAAGATGACCGGCACCGCGGCGGAAGCCGCCACCGCGAGCGAAATCGGGTAGCTCGCGAGATCGCTGCATAACGCCCCGAAAATCACGGGACCGAATATGAACGGAGTGCGGTCGTAGATATCGGAGGCGTTGATCCAAATGTACGGTCGCCGCTGCGCCAGCAGAGTTCTGAACGTCGCGTGATCGAACAAATTGTCGTCGAGCCAGCGTGGGAACACGGTCGGATCGTTGATGCCGCCCTGCAACCCGCGCGCAATGGTCAGGAGGTTGAGGCCCATCTGCAGGTTCTCTTCGGCATTGCGCAGCAGGAAGCGTTGCTTGAAATCGACGAGCGCCCTGCGCTTCTTGAGCCCGTAATAAGCGGCAAGGACCGATCCGCCGGACACGCCGGTAACGAAGTCGACGCGATCAAGGAGCGACCCGGAGGCGGACACGCTCGGTATCCGCGTCTCGTCGAACCCAGTCAGCGCGCCATAGGCAAATGCCGCCGCGCGCATGCCGCCGCCCGAGAAGGACAGGGCCACGACCGTGCTGTCATAAGGAGTGTCGATGCCGCGGCTCAAGTCGATGCTTGGCGTAAAGCCAGGACCGAGCGGCTGATTGATCGGTTCATTATGGATGGTTTGAGCGCAGCCGACCAAGAAGACGGCACACGCCACACTGCGCCCCGCAAGGATCGCACGCTGGAACCGACACCGCACCATTCACGAAGGGTTATCGACGCCCCCCTCCTACCCCGTCAAGCAACGCCAAGGCGACGCGAAAAGTAAGACTTCTTTAAGGTTAATGATGACGACCCGCCCCGGCTTTTGCTATCGAGGGTCGCGTTAGGATTGTATGCCTTTTACCGATGCGCTAGGCCGCGGCAGCGGGCGCGAACGAACGAAAAATCCATCCGGATTTGATCCGATTTTGGTTTCAATTACTTACAGCCCGCCAGCGGGCGCGGCAGCGGCGAAAATGCCGATTTCCCTGAGCGTTTCACGCAGAATCAGCGGGAAAGCCGCGTGACAGCATGACAGAACTGTGAAGGAACGACCCCCGTGCCATCGCATGATTGTCCGCTCGTTCGTCCTGCGCGGCCTAACATGAAGGTGCGACCCCGGCGCGCGGCAACGATGAAAATTACAAGCTATCGCACGCGGCGCCCTTTCAGATTCCGACCGGATATCCGATACTTGCGCGTCCCCTCCTGATTCGTCCCCGTAATCCCCACATTTAGTGGTTCATTCAGATTTTTGTACTAGCTCTTGACGCCGGCAGTGAGCTTGGCCTAGCCTTCCCACGTTCGGCGCGCTGTACTGAAGTCGGCCGGGCTCTCCAAAAAGGGTATGCGGGGCCGCACCGCGCCGACAACGGCGCGGGGCAAAGGGTTTGCTTTGGCGGCAGGCCGCAAGAGACGATCGGATGGTGCCGCAACGGGTTGGCTCGCAACCTGACCCCGAGCGGATGTCAAGGAGAGACGGGGCTTTTCGGGACATCGATGCGGCCGAGGTCGCTCGACCGCATCGCCGGGAAACGTCGGCGCCCTATATGATGAGCGGGTGTTCCGCGGGGCCGCCGAGGCGAGGAAATGAGCTTGAAAGGGGCAAAGGATGCGGATCGAGCGGCGCTACACCAAAGAGGGACAATCACCTTACGCGGACATCGTCTTCCGTCTTGCCACGAGCGAGATCCGCAATCCGGATGGCTCGATCGTCTTCCATGCCGATGACGTCGAGGTGCCGGAGGCCTGGTCGCAGGTCGCCGCCGACGTGCTGGCGCAAAAATATTTCCGCAAGGCCGGGGTGCCCGCGCGCCTGAGGGAGGTCGAGGAGAAGAGCATTCCCTCCTGGCTGTGGCGCAGCGTTGCCGACGAAGCCGCCTTGAACGAGTTGCCGGAGAAGGATCGCTTCATCGGCGAGATGTCCTGCAAGCAGGTGTTCGACCGCCTTGCCGGCACCTGGACCTACTGGGGTTTCAAGGGCGGCTATTTCGATTCCGAGCGTGACGCGCAGACGTTCTTCGACGAGCTGCGCTACATGCTGGCGATGCAGATGGTGGCGCCGAATTCGCCGCAATGGTTCAACACCGGCCTGTTCTGGGCTTATGGCATCGACGGCCCGAGCCAAGGGCATTTCTACG
>JASHRY010000230.1 GCA_030037105.1 Xanthobacteraceae bacterium | reverse complement strand
GCGAAGCTTCAAACTATTTCAGGCATGCAGGCTATGCGTGAAATCAACCGGAATCTGCTCTAGTATCTGGAATCGCTGAAGAGTGCTCCGCCCGGCGCGCGGTCCGCGACGCTCTTCCCTTCCCTGAAAGGGGGAGGGTTGGGGAGGGGGTCTGCTGCGTCAAAGATTCCTCCTGAATTAGGGAACGGTGAAAGCGGGTACTAAACCAGCATCGCCACCGGCGTTTCGATCAGGGTCTTGACCGCGGCCAGAAGCTCGGCGCCGAGCGCGCCGTCGACTACGCGGTGGTCGCAGGCGAGCGTCACCGTGAGCATGCTGGCGAAGGCGACGTCGCCCGCTGCTGTCTCGATCGCCTGCCGGCGCGCGGCGCCGACCGCGAGGATGGTCGCGTGCGGCGGATTGATGATGGCGGTAAATTCGCGCACGCCGTACATGCCGAGATTGGAGACCGCCGAGGAACCGCCCTGATAGTCCTGCGGCTTGAGCTTCCTCTCCCTGGCGCGCGCCGCAAGGTCCTTCACCTCCATCGAGATCGCGCTGGGTGATTTCAATTCCGCGCTGCGGATGACCGGCGCGATCAAGCCGCCGTCGAGCGCCACCGCGACGCCGACGTCGGAATGCTTGAAGCGCAGGATGCGGTCGCCGGCCCACACCGCGTTCGCCGCCGGCACGCGCTGCAAGGCGAGCGCGAGCGCGCGGATGATGAAATCGTTGAGCGAGAGCTTGAACAAAGGATTGCCGTCGCGACCTTTAGGCACGGCGGTGTTAGCTTCCTCGCGCAACGCTTTCAGGCGATCGATGACGATGTCGGCGGTGAGATAGAAATGCGGGATGGTTTGCGTCGCCTGGGTGAGGCGCGCCGCGATAGTGCGGCGCATGCCGTCGAGCGGCACCTCCTCGTAGCTTGCCGGATCGTAGAATGTCTTGACTTGGTCGGCGCTCGGGCCTTCCGTCAGGGCGGCGCGCGCAAGATGCGGCGCCACCGGCCGCGGCGCGCTCTCGACGTCGCGGGCGACGATGCGGCCGTGCGGGCCGGAGCCGCGCAGGCGTGAGAGATCGATCCCGGCTTCGCTCGCCAGCCGGCGCGCCAGCGGCGTGACGGTGACGCCGCCGGCAAGCCGCGCCGAGCCGAAATTGCGTTCGGGCGTGCGCACCTCGAAGAACGGATCGAGCTTGATCGGCTGCGAAGGGCGCTGCGTACCGGTGGTTGGGGACGGTTCCGGATTGCTTTCGTATCCGGTCGGAGGCGCGGCCGCTTTCACTGCAGCGGCGGTCGCCGGTGTCGCTTTGGCGGGCGCACTGGGCACCGTCGCGCTGCCTGCTGCTCCGATGACGCCGACGATGGCGCCGACCGGAGCCACTTCGCCTTCTACCACGCGGATTTCGCTAAGGACGCCGGCCTCCGTCGCCGGCACCTCCATCGACACTTTGTCGGTCTCGATCTCGAACAGATTATCGCCCAGCTGTACTAGGTCGCCGGCCGACTTGAACCATTTGGTGATTTTTCCCTCGGCGACGGTCTCGCCGAGCTGCGGCATGAGGATGTTCATTGCATTCCCTCAGCCGTCACTGCCGGGCATGACGGGGGATAAAACGTCATTTGATCGTCTCACCAATTCACCGACACGTATTGCGTCTCCAAAAATTCCATCAGCCCTTCGTGCGCGCCTTCGCGGCCGATGCCCGACTGCTTCATGCCGCCGAACGGCGCGGCCGGATCGGACACGAGGCCGCGGTTCAATCCGATCATGCCGAAGTCGAGTTTTTCAGAGACGCGCAGGCCGCGGCTCAGATCCCTGGTATAGAGGTAGGCGACCAGCCCGTATTCGGTGTCGTTGGCGCGCGTCACCACCTCGTCCTCGGACTTGAAGCTCTGGATCGACGCGACCGGGCCGAAAATCTCCTCGTTGAGCATTTTGGCGTCGTCGGGCACGTTGGCGAGCACGGTGGCCGGATAGAAGTAACCGGGGCCGGCGGGCGCCTTGCCGCCGGTCAGGACCTTGGCGCCCTTCTTCACCGCGTCGTCGACCAACTCCATCACCTTGTCGAGACCGTCCTTGTTGACCAGCGGGCCGAGCGCCACGCCGTCGTCGAGGCCGTTGCCCATTTTCAGCCCGGCCATCTTGGCGGTGAGCTTTTTGGCGAACGCGTCATGCACCTTCTCGTGCACATAGAAGCGGTTCGCCGCCGTGCAGGCTTCGCCCATGTTGCGCATCTTGGCGACCATGGCGCCCTCGATCGCGGCGTCGATGTCGGCGTCCTCGAACACGATGAACGGGGCGTTGCCGCCCAATTCCATCGCCGGCTTGACCACGTTGTCGGCGGCCTCGTGCAGCAGTTTTCGGCCGACCTCGGTCGAGCCGGTGAACGAGACCACGCGCACGCGCGGATCGTGCAGCATGGCGCTCACCACCTTGCCGGAGGAGCGCGAGGGAATGACGTTGACCGCGCCCGCCGGCACGCCCGCTTCTTCCAGGATCGGCATCAAGGCGAGCATGGTGAGCGGCGTATCGGAAGCGGGCTTGAGCACGACCGTGCAGCCAGCGGCGAGCGCCGGGCCGATCTTGCGCGTCGCCATGGCGGCGGGAAAATTCCACGGCGTCACCAAGACGGCGATGCCGGCCGGCCTGCGATGCACGAGGATGCGGGCGCCGGAAGCCGGCGCGCGGCCGAAGTCGCCGAGATTGCGCACCGCCTCCTCGGCGTACCAGCGGAAGAACTCGGCGGCGTAGGCGACCTCGCCGCGCGAGTCGGACAGCGCCTTGCCGTTCTCGATGGTGATGAGCTTGGCGAGCCGCTCGGCGTCGCGCATGATGAGCTCGAAGGACTTGCGCAGAATCTCGCCGCGCTCGCGCGGCTTTCTCGCAGCCCAGCCGGGAAACGCCGCCGCCGCCGCGTCGAGCGCGGCCTTGGCGTCCTCGACCGTGGCGCTGGCGACCGAAGCGACCTTGTTCTCGGTCGCCGGATCGATCACGTCGAAGCGGCCGCCGTCGGAGGATTTGCGCCATTTGCCGCCGATCCACAGATCGATCGGCACGTTGGCGAGGAGATTGTCGTACATGGCCATGACACACCTTCTTCTCTACTCCGTCTCCCCGCTCGCGGGGAAGGGAGGCGCGCGGCGACACCGAAGTATTCTACTGCGCCCACGCGCTTGGCGCAGCAAGTAGCCCGGATTGCGTAAACGCCAGCGAGGCGGGTCTCGTTCTGCAGCGGTTTGACGGGCAACGAGCCGGATATTACAATATAATATATAGTATTAAAGGCCACGAGCATGAGCCGCATCTCAGTAGCATTTTCGGTCTCGCTGCCGCCGACAATGGCGAACGAGCTTGAGCGGGTGCGTCGGAAAGAACATCGCACGCGCTCCGAACTCGTGCGCGAGGCGCTGCGGCACTATATCCGGGTTGCTGATGCCCGTTCCGTGCAGGAGCGGATCGCTAGGCTCCCTGAAGTGGAACCGGAGGCCGACGAGATTGCCGCAATCGCGGCCGGCAGCAAGGAATTTCGCGAACGCCGTTTTACCGACTTGAGCCAACTCCACCATGAGCTGGACCGTCGCCGTCAGCAACCGCGCCCGAAAAAACCTCAAGCGCGTTCCTGCCGTTGACCAGCAGCGCATCATGGCGGCGCTCGACGCCATGCGCTCCGATCCTCTTTCGGGCGATTTGGTCAAGCTCGCCGGTCATGATGCATTTCGTCGCCGCGTTGGCAACTATCGGATCATATTTCAAATCGATTTCAGGACATTTGCCGTCGGCGTCTTCGACATCCAGCGCCGCACCACGACGACCTATCGGTAGTTGGGACTTCTGCCACTGCCAAGTTGCCCGGATTGGGCAACGCGAAATCCGGGAGAGCGACGAGACTCATCCCGGATTTCGTTTCATTCATTCCGGGCTACGCTTGCTACATACGTTAACCGAAGATCATTCCAGTAATCTTCTGCGGGAGCCAATACCAACTCTCTTCAACTACGAGACCAACTAGAAAGCCAAAAAACAAGACGAGCACACCGACGAGCTACACTTACTTCCCGTTTTTCAGTTCGACAAGGACGTTCCGGTAGGGCGCATCGGTGAGGTTGCGCAGCTCATGCTTCTCGCCGGCGTCCTTCCAGATCACGCCGCCGACCTTGTCGTCGGCGATGATGGAACGGCCGTCCACGTTCTCAAGCTCGATCTTGCCGCCGGTGAGGTTGATGATGACGTAGTCCATCGTGTGGTGATGCCACGCCTTCTTGCCGCGCGGGGGAACACGCATGTCCCACACTCGCACCCGCTCGTTCTCGAAGACGATTTCAGTGCCGATCGGCCCGTTCGGATTTTCGCGGCTCGGCTCGCTTGCCATCATTATCCTCCCGTCACGCGCCAAGGCTGCGCCGCACGCGCTCGGCGATGCGCTCGACCGACGGCAGCGCCATGTCCTCGAGAGCGTCGGAGGCCGGCAGCGGGATGTGCGGCGTGGTGATGCGCACCGGCGGTCCGTCGAGGTCGTAGAACGCCTCGTCGGCGACGATGGAGACGAGTTCCGCGCCCCAGCCGCACAGCCGCGGATTCTCCTCCACGGTGAACAAACGATGCGTGCGTGCGACCGAGCCGAGGATGGTCTGGGTGTCGAGCGGCACCAGCGAGCGCACGTCAACCACTTCGCAGTCGATGCCGTGCTCGCTCCCGAGCTTGGCCGCCGCGGCGAGTGCGCGCGGCACCATCAGCGCCAGCGCCAGGATGGTGGCGTCCTTGCCCGGCCGCACGATCTTGGCGGAGCCGAGCGCATCGACGATCTCGCCGTCCGGAACGTCGCCTTTGGTCGGATAGAGCGCCTTATGCTCGAAGAAGATCACCGGGTTGGGGTCGCGCACCGCCGCCGCCATCAAGCCGATCACGTCGCGCGGGCTCGACGGCGCCACGACCTTGAGGCCGGGAATCATCATGCACCAGTTCTCAACGCTCTGCGAATGCTGGGCGCCGAAGCGCACGCCGCCGCCGTTACCGGTGCGCACGACCAGCGGGATCTTGACTTGGCCGTTGGTCATGTAGCGGGTCTTGGCGAACTCATTGGCGATATAGTCGAAGCACACGGCGATGAAGTCCGAGAACATGATCTCGGCGATCGGCTTGAGGCCGGTCATGGCCGCGCCCATGGCGGCGCCGAGGATCGCCTGCTCGGAGATCGGCGTGTCGCGCACGCGCACCGGGCCGAACTGCTCGTAGAGGCCGACGGTCGCCTTGAACACGCCGCCGGGTTTGCCCACGTCCTCGCCGAGGAAGACGACGTCGGGATCGCGCGTCATTTCCTGGGCGATGCCGCGGATGACCGCGTCCCGGTAGGTCAGTTCCGCCATGCGAAGCCTCCGTCGGCATAGACGTCGGTGGTGAGGATATCGGCCGGCGGCGGCGGGGCCGCCTTGCACTGTTCGGTCGCCTCGTCGACTTGCCGTTTCACGTCGGTTTCGATGCGCACGATAACGTCCTCGCCGATGCCGAATTGTTTGAGCCGCTCGCGATAGAGCTTGATCGGATCGCGTTCCTTCCACTTCTCCAGTTCGCCTTCGGGCCGGTATTTCGCCGGGTCGGCGCGCGAGTGCCCGCTGTAGCGATAGGTCAGGCATTCGATCAAGGATGGCCCGCCGCCGCTACGCGCCTTGTCGTAGGCGGACATGGCGGTGCGGTAGACGATGTCGGCGTCGTTGCCGTCGATGACGGTGCGCGGCAGGCCGTAGCTCGCGGCGCGATCGGCGGCCGGATGCGGCACCGCGGTGACATCGCCGATCGGGGTGTATTCCATGTAGAGGTTGTTCTCGCACACGAACACCACCGGCAGCTTCCACACCGCGGCGAAGTTCAACGCCTCATGGAAGGCGCCGATATTGGTGGTGCCGTCGCCGAAGAAACAGACCGCCACATCCTTTTGGCCCTTGTATTGCGCGCGCCAGGCCGCGCCGCAGGCGATCGGCAGATGCGCGCCGACGATGGCATAGGAGCCCATCACGCCGTGCTCGACCGAGGTCAAGTGCATCGACCCGCCCTTGCCGCGCATCAGCCCGATGTCGCGCTGCATCAACTCGCCCAGCACCTTGGCGATCGGCACGCCGCGGGCGAGCGTATGGGCGTGGCCGCGATAGGTGCAGAAGGAAAGGTCGCCGCGCCGCATGGCGGTGGCGAAGCCGGCGGCGATCGCTTCCTGGCCGATCGAAAGATGGCTCGTGCCCTTGACCAGGTTCTGCAGGAACAGGTCGAACGCGCGCTGCTCGGCCTCGCGGATCACGACCTGCGTGCGATACATGGCGAGCCGCTTATCCTCGCCGATATCATCATTGCCGCCCGTGGTCGACGCGAGCGCGCGGTCCTCGATCTTGGCCATGAAATTTATCCTCGAAACGCCCGGAAACGCTTGGTCAGGTGCAACTTAGCGCTACTTGCAAAGCCGAGGCAACGGCCGATGCGTCCGCCCTTTTCACCGCAATGTGGCGCTTGCGCCGGCCGTGACAAGTTGAGTAATTGACGCAATCGGGAGATTGCAATGGCCCAGGAGCATGTTCAACGGTTCTTCGGCGGTCCGCCGCTCGCGGTCATCGGCCGGCTGATCCTGCTGTCGATCCTCGTCGGCGTGATCCTCGCCGCGATCGGCCTCGATCCGTGGAACATCATCGAGTCGGTGCGCCGGCTCGTCCTGCACATCTGGCACATGGGCTTCGACGCCGTGCGCTGGCTGTGGCGGTATTTCCTGCTCGGCGCCGTGATCGTGCTGCCGATCTGGTTCCTGATCCGATTAGTCAAGGCGCCGCGCGGCGGCTAAAGCGGGATGACTTATCTTTGAATCGTCATCCCGCTCTCAGCCTTTGTATTGTCGCGCATCCGGACGGAAAACCGGTTCCCACTTCTCCTGGACGCGCTCTAAAGGCACGCTTAATCGTCGATCGGGCGCGGACCGGAGAGCATCGGCGCCTCACCCTCGCCGGGCAAGGAATGATCGCGCGGGCCCCGATGACGCCGCCGCCGCCGATGGAGCGGGAATCGGTCCGGCGAACCGTCGTAGCCGTTCGGTCCATTGGCTCCTTGGCCCTGTTGCGGTGGTTGTTGCTGATGCGGTTGGTTGCCGGTGATGAATGAGGGCAGCCGCTCAACGTCCTCTTCGTTCGTCGGTGGGAAGGCTTGCTGCGGGCGCGGCTGAACGGGCTGCGGCGGCACGTGCGGCTGCTGTTGCTCGCGCGGATAATATGGCTGCGGTTCGCGCGGCGCGAACGGCTCGCCGGCGATGGAGGGCTGCTCGTTGTCGCCGTCGTCGTAGCCATCGTCGGCAAGATTGCCGCGCGGCTCGCCCATCTGCTGCTGGTAATAGGGTTGATTTTGGCGGAACTGCTCCTGCGCCGCCGCGATGAGGCGGAAGTAATGCTCCGCGTGCTGATAATAGTTTTCGGCGGCGACCGGATCGCCGGAACTCTGCGCATCACGGGCCAGTTGGAGATATTTCTCGGCGACGTGGGACGCCGTTCCTCGTATTTTTATGTCCGGTCCGTTGGATTCGTACATGCGCGACAATGGATTCTGGTGATGACCACCCTTGCGGTTGCGACCCCGCATGCGCTTGTTCTGACCGTTTCTCATGGTTTGCTGTTTCGCTAACCCCCTCGTTTGCGGCGGCGCACTTGCCGCCGTTTCACCTCACTCAGCGTTGCTTCAACCCGACGCCTCGCGTTCGCAATCGCGGCGTAAGCGCCGTTGTTTCCGGCCGTCATCCCGCACCCAGCAAGCCGCTCGTTAACGGTCATGAACCCTTGCCAATCAAAATCTCACCGGCGGCTGTACCGCGGTGTTGCGAACCCTTATCATGCGCCCGTTACCGCACGAATGCGCGCCGACCCGATGCCGATGTCTCGGTCTTCCAATGTCTCGGTCTTAATGTCGCGATCCCGTTTGCCGTCCGATCGCTGTCGCTGTCCCGGCTTTCGCTGTTAACCCGGCCTGCGCCACCGGCCTCTTAAGAGGGACGCTCTCGGCGTTCAAGGCGGCGCGGCATCATCTCGGGCCGATCCGTGTCCGCAAGCTAGTCGGTTCCGGCCGATATTCCAAGTGATTTTTTCCTGCCTTTTTGCCGGGGGGCGATGCTCCACCGT
>JASHRY010000229.1 GCA_030037105.1 Xanthobacteraceae bacterium | reverse complement strand
CATTGCCTGCTTCGTCGCGGCGGCGCTCGACCATCTCGCGGCGAACGGCGGCAAGCCGAAAAAAGGCTCGATCTCGCTCCTCATCACCGGCGACGAGGAGGGTGTCGCCGTCAACGGCACGGTGAAGCTCCTGCATTGGGCTGCCGCGCGCGGCGAAACATTCGACCATTGCGTCCTCGGCGAGCCGAGCAACGTCGAAGCGATCGGCGACACCATCAAGGCCGGCCGACGCGGCTCGCTCAACGGCACGCTGATCGTCATCGGCCGGCAAGGTCACGTCGCCTACCCGGAGCGCGCCGACAATCCGATTCGCGGCCTGCTCACGCTGATCGCCGCGCTTGAGGCGCCGCTCGACGAAGGCAGTGCGCATTTCGAGCCGTCGCACCTCGAATTCACCTCCGTCGATGTCGGCAATCAAACCGTCAATCTCATTCCCGGCACGGCGCGCGCCGCCTTCAACATCCGCTACAACGACCGGCACAGCCAAGCCGCGCTGAAGACCCTGATCGAGCGCCGCGCGCACGCGGCCGCGGCCGGACGCGTGCGCTACGCGATCGAATGGCAGCCGTCGAATGCCGACGTCTTCGTCACCAAGCCCGGACCGTTCACCGATCTCGCCGTTGCGGCTATCGCCGAGGTGACCGGCCGCAAGCCCAAGCTCTCGACCTCCGGCGGCACCTCGGACGCACGCTTCGTCAAAAATTATTGCCCGGTGCTCGAATTCGGCCTGGTCGGAGCCACCATGCACCAGGTCGATGAGGGTGTGCCGGTTGCCGACCTCCGCGCGCTGACCGCGATCTACCGGCGCATCATCGAGCGGTATTTCGCATAACGTTATTCCAGCGTCGAACGAGGAGGAACGCCGAATCGATAATTGCGATATTCTGGCATTGGCGATGAGGAAAGCGCGCCATGGAAGAGACAATACTCATCGTTGCTCGAAGCCGCTTCGTTCCAGATCGACCATGCGCACGATCATGGCGCGGCGCGGATCGAAGGGCAGGTCCTGGAAGCCCCAGCGGCGATAGAATGCCCGTGCTCGCTCATCGAGCGGGTGCGTGATGACACCGAAGCTTCCGATCTCGTGGGAGGCTCGCAGCGCCGCGCGCAGAGCAAAGAGAAGGAGCGAGCGCGGCCGCGGCCTTGATGATCCTTGTGGACCGCAAGCTGGCCGAGCAACGTCACCGGCACGGGATCAGGCTTGTCGCGCTGGTGCGGCTTCGGCAGGAAAGGGCGCTCGATCTGCGCCGCGCTCAAGGTCACGTAGCCGATAATCTCCGTCGAGGCGGCGTCGCAGATGACGTTGGTACGCGAGATGCCGGCAACATGATTGCTCCACGCGTGTCGTCGAAACCAATGATTCAGTGAGTCTCGGCCGCAGTCAAACCGCTCTCGATCATCGGTTTCGGCCAGCGGCCGTGGCGGAGTTACGTCCGCCACGTCGGTGCCTTGTCGGCGAGGTCCTTGAGGCCCTTGATCTCCTCGGCGGGATGGGTCGCCCAGGCCTCGAACTTTTTCCAGTCCCTGGCCGGGATGGTGACAAGCCGCCGTTCGAGAACATCCTCCTCGGCCGCGTCGACGGCTTTGCGCCGGATGAATTCGCTCAGGCTTGTGCGCGCCAGTTCAGACGCGGCCTCCAGAAGGGCGCGTTCCTCCTCGCTCACACGCACACTCAGCACCAAAGCGGTCATTGCATCACCCAATCGTAAGTGTATGACAATAGCATACACCAAGTACCGGCAAAAATTCAAATTGAGACCCTACCCGACGGCGAAAGCTCAATATTCCACCCGCGCGAGATAGAGCCCCTGCGGCGGAGCGACCTGGCCGCACCGTGTGCGGTCGCGGGCGGCGAGCGCGGCGGCAAGATCGTCGGCGCTCCATTTGCCCTCGCCCACATGCACCAGCGAGCCGACCATCGAGCGCACCTGATGCTGCAGGAACGAGCGCGCCGACGCGGTGATGTGCACCTCTTCGCCCTGGCGCGCGACGTCGAGACGGTTGAGAGTCTTTACCGGCGATTTTGCTTGGCACTCAGCGGCGCGGAAGGTGGTGAAGTCGTGGCGGCCGACGAGATTTTGCGCGCCCCGGTGCATGGCTTCGTCGTCGAGCGGACGCGACACGCGCCAAACGCGGTTCTGCTCGAGCGCGAGGTCGGCGCGGCGGTTGCTGATGCGATAGAGATAATGCCGCTTGGTCGCCGAGAAGCGCGCGTCGAAGTCCGGCGCGACGCGTTCCGCTGCAAGCACGGCGATGGGATGTGGGCGCAGATGCGCGTTGAGCGCGTCGCGCACCGTATTGCCGTCCCAATCCCGGACGAGGTCGACATGGGCGACTTGGCCGAGGGCGTGCACGCCGGCGTCGGTGCGGCCGGCGCCGGCAAGCGCCGGCCGCTCGCCGCTGAAGGCGGCAATCGCCGCGGTAAGGACGCCCTGCACCGAGGGGCCGTTGTCCTGCGCCTGCCAGCCGACATAGGGCGTGCCGTCATATTCGATGGTGAGCTTGTAGCGGGGCATGAGCGCATTCACCTCGCCGGGTCGGCCGCGTCAGCTCAGCACGCTTGCGCGCGCGACCGGCATCCCGCGTAAGAACTCCTCGGCCGACATCGGCTGCCGGCCGGCGCGCTGCAACTCGACAAGCCGCACCGCGCCTGTGCCGCAGGCGATCGTCAGCCTGTCATCGAGCACGCGGCCCGGCGGTCCCTGCCCGATGCCCTTCGTCGTGCGCAGGACTTTGACGCGGCCGATGCCGGCAAGCTCGCACCATGCGCCGGGAAACGGCGACAACCCACGGCAATGGTCATGGACTTGCTGCCACGGCTTCGCCCAGTCGATGCGCGTCTCGCCCTTGTCGATCTTGTCGGCGTAGGTCGCGCCCGCTTCGGCTTGCGGCGTCAATGTGAGCGCCGCTTTTTCGAGCGCAGCCAGCGCCCGCACCATCAAATCGGCGCCGAGGCGCGCCAGCCCATCGTGCAGGTCACCGGCCGTGGCGTCGGACGGAATCAACATGCGCTCCGCCATCGCGATCGGGCCGGTATCGAGTCCTTCTTCCATCTTCATCACCGTCACGCCGGTCTCGCGGTCGCCGGCCATGATGGCGCGCTGGATCGGCGCGGCGCCGCGCCAGCGCGGCAGCAGCGAGGCGTGGAGGTTGAAGGAGCCGAGCGGAAACGCTTCCAGGATCGGCTTCGGCAAGATCAGGCCGTAGGCGACAACCACCGCGGCATCGGCGCCATGGACGCGCATTGCCGCCGCGACGTCAGACCCCTTGAGCGTTTTAGGCGTGAAGATCGGGAGCCCGAATCGCTCGGCCTCGTGCGCGATCGGGCTTGGCCTCAGCACTAGTCCGCGCCCGGCCGGTTGCGGCGCGCGGGTGTAGACTGCCTTGATCTCATGGCCGCTGCCGACGATCTCGACCAGACTGGGCACGGCAAAATCCGCCGTTCCCATGAAGACGAGGCGGAGCGCCAATCACGCCTCCACTTTTTTCGCCGTCTTCGCTGACTTGGCTGCCTTGGTGACCTTCTTGACGAGGCGGTCGCGCTTGAGCTTGGAGATATGGTCGATGAAGAGCACGCCGTTGATATGGTCGATCTCGTGCTGGAGGCAGGTGGCGAAGAGGCCCTTCGCTTCGATCTCCCGCGCCTTGCCGTCGAGGTCGAGATATTTGACCCTGACCTCGCTCGGCCGCTCGACGTCCTCGTAAAAGTCGGGAATCGAGAGGCAGCCCTCCTGGCGGGTCGCCGTCTCCTTCGACTTCCAGATAATTTCCGGATTGATGAACACGTATGGCTTGTGGTCGTTCTCCTCCTCTTTTTTCGACAGGTCCGCGGTGAAGACGCGCTTGGCGACGCCGATCTGAATTGCCGCGAGCCCAATGCCGGGCGCGGCATACATGGTCTCGAACAGGTCATCGACCAGCTTGCGGATACCGGCGTCGATGCGCTTGATCGGCTCGGAGACGAGCCGCAGCCGCTTGTCGGGGAGCTTGACGATCTCACGCACAGCCATGGCGGCGATGTAAGCGGTGCATAAAGCGCGGTCAATGCGCGCGATCCGTTGCGTGCTCTGACGAACCTGGATAACAATGTTCCCTGTTCGTTCTAACGCCAGCATCGCGGCGAATCTTGTAGAAGCGGTCCATGATCGAGAATCCGTCGATCGTCGCGATTGCGGCCATCATCGTCGCATGCGGCGCGGTCGTCGCGCTCGCGCTTATGCTCTGGCGCGGCAGCAATCCGGCGGGCCGGCGCGCGGCCGAAATGGCCGCGTTCGCGCAGCGGCAGAGCGAGGCGGCGGCGCGGCTTGAGGCGATGATCGGATTGCTGGCCAAGGGTCAGTCGCAGCTTCAGCACGCGGTCAACGAGCGGCTCGATTCGGTCTCGCATCGGCTCGGCGATTCACTTGAACAGACCAAGCAGAACACCGCCGAGAACCTGCAAAAGCTCAACGAGCGCCTCGCGGTCATCGACAGCGCACAGAAGAACATCACCGAACTCGCGACGCAGGTAACCTCGCTGCAGAGCGTGCTCGCCAACAAGCAATCGCGCGGCGCCTTCGGGCAATGGCGGATGGAGGTGATCGTCGCGGACAGTCTGCCGAAGGGCAGCTATGCGTTTCAACATACGCTGTCGAACCGCACCCGGCCCGATTGCTGCGTGTTCATGCCCGACAAGCGGCCGTTGGTGATCGACGCCAAATTCCCGCTCGAAAGCGTCACCGCCTTTCGCGAGGCTAAGTCGGACGACGAGCGCAAGGGAGCGGCGCTGCGTCTGCGCACCGATGTCGGCAAGCACGTCGGCGACATCGCCGAGAAGTACCTGATCCCGGGCGAGACGCAGGAGCTGGCGTTGATGTTCGTGCCCTCGGAATCAATCTACGCCGAAGTTTGCGACGGTTTCGACGATCTGGTGCAGAAGGCCTATCGCGCGGGCGTGGTTCTGGTGTCGCCGTCGCTGCTCATGCTGGCGATCGCGCTGGTGCGGCAAATCCAGAAAGACGCGCGCATGCGCGAGGCGGCCGACCAGATTCGCGATGAGGTCGGGCGGCTGGTGAAGGACGTGGGCTTGCTCGGCGAGCGCGTGCACAAACTGCAAACCCATTTCAATCAGGCGAACGAGGATATCCGGCAAGCGATCATCTCGATCGAAAAGATCGAAGCGCACGGCGAGCGCATCCGGCAGGTCGAAGTCGGCGCCCACGCCGAGGCCGGCGCCGATGCCATCCCCGCGCCGATGGTGCCCAAGCTCGAGGCGGGGGAGTAGCCTAATCCTCTTAACCTTGCGCGAGAGGGTATGTTCACGCCGAGCGCTCATGCATGATTGCGACGCCCGACGACACGACCGACGCCGCCGCGCCCGCCCGCGCCTCCTTCGCGGACACGCTTACCGTTTACCTCAAACGGCGCGTGCTGATCGTCGCCTTCCTCGGCTTCTCCTCGGGCCTGCCGCTCGCCTTGTCCGGCTCGACGCTGCTTGTTTGGATGCGCGAATCCGGAGTCAATCTCGGCACCATCGGCCTGTTCGCGCTGGTCGGCACGCCCTACACGGTGAAGTTCCTGTGGGCGCCGCTCATCGACGCGCTCGACGTGCCGCTGCTGTCTCGGGCTTTTGGCCGGCGCCGCGGCTGGCTCCTGTTGTCGCAGCTTCTGCTCATGGCGGCGATCGTCGGTCTCGGCGCCTGCGATCCGTCGGC
>JASHRY010000228.1 GCA_030037105.1 Xanthobacteraceae bacterium | reverse complement strand
GACGCCTTGCATGCCAAAGAGACGAAGGACGTGCTCACGGCGCCGACCGATACCGGCTCCGGCGGCTACACGCACAAATTCTTCAAGGCGGCGCATTCGCGCGAGGAGGTCGTGGCGCAGCGCGACGCCATCGCCGCCTGGGCCCGCATCTCCTATGGCTGGCTCGGCCGGAGCCCCGATTACAAGGCCGCGCTCCTCAACACGCTCGGCGCCAACGCCGAGTTCTACGGCAAGTTCGCCGACAACGCGCGCCAATGGCACAAGCGCGGCCAGGAGGCGGTGCTCTTCCTCAATCACGCGCTGGTCAATCCGCCGATCGACCGCAACAAGCCGCCCGAGCAGGTGAAGGACGTCTACATCACCATCCAGAAGGAAACCGATGCCGGCATCTACGTCTCCGGCGCCAAGGTGGTGGCCACCAACTCGGCGCTCACCCATTACAATTTCCTCGGCCAGAACATGGGCCAGGACATCACCGACCCGAGCATGGTGGTGATGTTCATAGCGCCGATGAACACGCCCGGCATCAAGCTCATCTGCCGGCCCTCCTACGAGTTCGCCGCCGCGGCCACCGGCTCGCCCTGGGATTATCCGTTGACCTCGCGCTTCGACGAGAACGACGCCATCTTCGTGTTCGACAACGCCTTCATCCCCTGGGAGAACGTCGTCATCCACCGCGACATCGAGCGGCTGAAGAACTTCTATCCGCAGTCGGGGTTCTTCAACGGCTTCACCCTGCAGGGCTGCACCAGGCTCGCCATCAAGCTCGATTTCATCGCCGGGCTCCTGTACAAGGCGGCGCGCGCGACCGGCGTCGAGGCGTTCCGCGGCGTGCAGGCGCAGATCGGCGAAGTGATCGGCTGGCGCAATCTGTTCTGGTCGCTGTCCGACGCCATGGCCTATAACCCGGTGCCCTGGGTCAACGGCACGGTGCTGCCCAATCCGCGCGCCTCGAGCGCCTACCGGCTGTTCATGACCGAGGCCTATCCCGCGGTGCGCGCGATCGTCGAGAGGGTGATCGCCTCCGGCCTCATCTATCTGCCCTCGCACGCGCGCGACTTCAAAAATCCGGACATCGACAAATATCTCGCGCGGTTCGTGCGCGGCTCCAACAACATCGATTACAAGCAGCGCATCAAGATCATGAAGCTCCTCTGGGACGCCGTCGGCACCGAGTTCGGCGCCCGCCATGAATTGTACGAAATGAACTATTCCGGCAGCCACGAGCTCATCCGCATCTTCCCGCTGCAGCAGGCGCAGGCCTCGGGCGCGCTCAAGGACATGGAGGCGCTCGCCGAGCGGTGCATGGCCGATTACGACGAGGACGGCTGGCGCCATCCGGCGTACCGCGACGGTTCGGATATTTCCGTGGTGGATGGCGATCAACCGGCCCGCCGCCGCGCCGAGCGATGATCACGCTTTACTCCTATCCCGAACTGTTCGGCGTCGCCGACAATAACGGCTATGGGCTCAAGATCTTCGCCTTCATGCGGCTCGCCGGCGTAACGTTCGTCCACGAGCACATTTTCGACCCGTCGGCGGCGCCGCGCGGCCAGCTTCCCTACATCGTCGACGACGGCGAGACGATCGGCGACAGCGAGACCATTATCGCGCACCTCATCGCCAAATACCGTCTCGCCATCGACGCCGGCCTTGCGCCGGCGCAGCGCCATCAGAACCTGCTCGTCACCCGCATGCTCGATGATCTCTATTGGGTCATGTCCTATTCGCGCTGGAAGGACGAGCGTTATTACCCGGCCTTCAGCAGGGCGCTGCTACGCGAGCATCCGAACCTCGACGAGCCGGGGCTCCTCAAGGCGAAGGAATTCAACGCGCAGCGCTATTATTTTCAGGGCATCGGCCGTTATCCGCCTGAGGCGGCCTACGCCCGCGGGCTTGCCGACCTCGCCGTGCTCGCCGGGCTCGTCCCGGCCGCCGGATACGTGCACGGGAAGCGGCCGACCAGCATCGACGCCGGCATCTATGGCTTTCTCGCCAATATTTGGTTCTACGATATCGATACGCCGCTCAAGCAATTTCTGGCCGCGCATCAAAACCTGGTGCGCCATTGCACCGCCATCCATGACGCCGTGATGCACGGATAGCGCCGGTGCCGCCGCCTGCCGCAGTTGCCATCGGCCGGTTCCGCCATTAGCACTGCAGCCGTTCTCCAGATTCAGGGCGGTCATTCATGCCTAACCCGAAAAAGCTCCTCCTGCTCGCCGGCGACGGCATCGGGCCGGAAGTCATGGCCGAGGTGAAACGGCTCGTCGGTTTCTTCGCCAAGAGCGGCATTGCCGCGTTCGCGATCGAAGAAGGACTCGTCGGCGGCTGCTGCTACGACGCCCACGGCGTCGCCGTCACCGAGGCGACCATGGCGAAGGCGCAGGCGGCCGACGCCGTCATTTTCGGCGCCGTCGGCGGCCCGAAATGGGACAACGTGCCCTACGACGTGCGGCCGGAGGCGGGGCTCCTGCGGCTGCGCAAGGAGCTCGGCCTGTTCGCCAATATCCGCCCGGCGATCTGCTATCCGGCGCTCGCCGATGCTTCGAGCCTCAAGCGCGAAGTCGTGGAGGGGCTCGACATCGTCATCCTGCGCGAATTGACCGGCGGCGTCTATTTCGGCGAGCCGAAGACAATCACCGATCTCGGCAACGGCCAGAAGCGCGCCGTCGACACCCAGGTCTACGACACCTACGAGATCGAGCGCATCGCCCGCGTCGGCTTCGAGCTGGCGCGCCGGCGGCGCAACAAGGTCACCTCGATGGAGAAGCGCAACGTCATGAAGACCGGCGTGCTCTGGCGCGAGGTCGTCGGCGAGGTGCACGCGCGCGAATATCGGGACGTCGAGCTCGAGCACATGCTGGCCGACGCCGGCGGCATGCAGCTCGTGCGTTGGCCGAAACAGTTCGACGTCATCCTCACCGACAATCTGTTTGGCGACATGCTCTCCGATATCGCGGCGATGCTCACCGGCTCGCTCGGCATGCTGCCGTCGGCCTCGCTCGGCGAAGTGGACGCCAAGACCGGGCGGCGCAAGGCGCTCTACGAGCCGGTGCACGGCTCGGCGCCCGACATCGCCGGCAAGGGCATGGCCAATCCCATCGCCATGCTCGCCTCCTTCGGCATGGCGCTGCGCTATTCGTTCGATATGGGCAGGGAGGCCGACTTGCTCGACGCTGCAATTGTGGCGGCGCTGGACAAGGGGCTGCGCACCGCCGACGTCAAATCGGAGGGCGCGCGAACCGTCGGCACCGCGGAAATGGGCGCGGCGATCGTCGGCGAGCTGGAGCGGCTGGCGGCGAGCCGGCCCTGACCGGAGCAACCCGGCGCAGTCAGAACGGGTTGTTCGGATTGAATCCCGGCAGGTAAAGCGCGGGCGGAAGCGGGAAGCTGCCGGCCCCGCGCACGTCGGGCCCATAGAACCAATAGGGCCGGCCGGGGTCGCCGTCCGGCGGGAAAGCGTAGTCCATGCGGCTGCCGTAACCGACCGGCACCTCGGTCCCGGGATCGAGATAGGAGCGCCGCGGGACGACGATGACCGTCGTGGTGCCATTGGGATTGTGAATGATCGTGCGCGTGGGCTGAATTATGGTGCCTCTCGCGGAGCGCATCACCTTTTTGTTCGTTGCTGCGTCGGCGGGACCGGTAAAGGCCGCGGCCACGGCAAGGACGGCAACAATCAGGGCAAATATGCGCATCACTCCTCACTTTCGCTGACAGTGTAGCCGGCTTGGAGCCGCCGCAACAGTCCCTTGGCAACGGCTCGCAGGGTCGCTGGTTCCCCGACGATCCGCGGTGACATCCCCGCGCCGGTCACTGCCCATCAATACCAGCGGCAATGGACACTGACCTATATTCCGTCGCCCTTCGAGGGCCGCTTTGCGGCGCCGGGTTGTGGCGTGAGTCATTCCTCAACGTCGCTGGTATAATATTCGAACGTCGGGCCGGCGTTGGCGCTATGCGATGAAATTGACGCAACTCAATGAAGCAGCGTCTCGGAGCATGACCAATCGGGCCGCATCGGAAGCACGCGAGGCCATCCGCATGTTCACACGGCGAAACCTGTTGCAGGGCGCCGGCGCGAGCGTCGCGCTTGCCGGCGGCGGCCTGCGGCCGCCGGCTGCAAATGCCGCCGGCGTTACTTTGTCGCCGGGGGTTCCCGCGGGCCTCGATGGCTCGGCCACGATGGCGACGTTGCCGGGCAAGAAACCGCTGATCAAGCTCTCCTACCGACCGCCAAACTACGAATCTCCGCTGGAATATTTCCGCACGCCGATCACGCCCAACGATGAATTCTATGTCCGCTATCATCTCGCCGACATTCCCGATATCGACACCAGGACTTACAAGATCGCGGTCGGCGGCGAGGGTGCCAACGGCCGCGCCGAGATCACATTCGACGAGCTCAAAGAATTCCCGGCGCACGAAGTCGTCGCCGTCAACCAATGCTCGGGCAACCGGCGCGGCCTGTCGCAGCCGCACGTGCCCGGCGTGCAGTGGGGCTATGGCGCGATGGGCTGCGCCCGCTGGAAGGGCGCCCGGCTCAGGGACGTCCTCGACAAGGTCGGCCTGAAAACGCAGGCGATCGAAATTGCATTCGACGGCGCCGACGGCCCGGTTTTCGACAAGACGCCGGACTTCATCAAGAGCCTGCCGGTGTGGAAAGCGACCGATGAATCGACGCTGATC
>JASHRY010000227.1 GCA_030037105.1 Xanthobacteraceae bacterium | reverse complement strand
GCGAGGAATTTGACGTTGGCGCGGTCATAGGCGGAGACTTGCAGAACGGTGCCGGCGTTGAGCTTGGGCAAAATCTCCGGAAGATCATCCTCGGGAATCGGGAAGATGACCGTGATCGGGTGCATTTGGGTGACGACCGCGATGCCGGTGTTGTTGCTGGTCTGCACGTAATTTCCCGGATCGACCAGGCGAAGACCGACCCGGCCGTCGATCGGTGAAACGATGTGGCAGTAGAGGACGTTCAGCTTCTCCTGATCGATCTGCGCCTGATCGAGCTTCACCGTGCCCTCGTCCTGTTGCACGATATAGACTTGGTCCTCGTATTGCTGGCGCGCGATCGAATTCTGCTCGGCCAACTTCTGATAGCGCGCAAGATCGACCTTGGCTTGGGCCAGCACGCCCTCGTCCCGCGCGAGCTGGCCTTCATACTGGGCTTGCAGGAGCTGGTAGGGTCGCGGATCGATTTGCGCCAGAGTGTCGCCCTTCTTGACCGTCTGCCCCTCGGTGAACGGAACCTGGAGGAGTTGGCCGTCGATCTGGGTCTGCACGGTGATGGTGGCGATCGGCGTGACGGTGCCGAGCGCGTTCACCACGACGCGAATATCGCCGCGTCCGATCGTTGCGGCGCCGACCGACTGAGCCGCGGCTTGCGGAGAGCGTCCGGCGGGCGACTTATGCGTCCAGGCGATGATCTCGTAGCCGGCAATGGCGATCGCGACCAGAACGACGAGACCGACGACAATGCGACCTCTTGCGCCACGCCGGCTCTCGATGATCGGCACGGGTACCGTCCGGCGAAGCTCGTCCGGAGTGGCCTCCTCATCGGCTGTGCGCGTTCGCTCGTCCATATGCGCGTTCGTTCACCGAGGGCATCGCCGACATATAGTGGGAGCTGAGGCGCCGCGCCTAATGAAAATTTGCTCATGCGCGCCGGTGCTCGGACATGATCAGGCGCCGCCCGCCAAATCATCGAGCGCGGCTCTCCTGAACCGATACGTTGCCGTCACATTCAGTGTCCCAGGAATCAAGCAGAGAATCAAGGGCTTGGAGAAGATTCCGATTTGCCGACTTAAAACCCGCCCGCCGCTCCTCGCGAAGTGGTCGAATCGGCTAAAGCTGGGGCAGCAACGAGAAGCCTTTCACCAGCTCCTTCTGCGCGGGCAAGAGGTGCGTGTCCCACCCGCCGCCGAGGTCCTCGATCAGGGTGACGCTGGCGAGGAAAAGGTCCTGGCGGATGGTTAACTCGGTTTCCTCGTCCGCCAGCAACGATATCTCCGCGGTCACCACGGTGGTAAACGCCACCGTCCCGGCCTTGAATTGATTCAGATAGACGTCCACGGCCGTGCGTGCGTCCTTGATCGCTTTGTGCTGCACGGCGAGCTGCCGCGTCAGGAGCCGCATGGCGACCAGTTGGTCCTCGACCCCTTGAAAGGCGGTGAGCACGGTCTGACGGTAATTGGCCACGCTTTGCCAGTAGGCGGCGCGCGCCGCATCGATCTGGGCGCCGGTCAACCCGCCGTTAAATAGCGTTTCCGCCCCGGCCGCGCCGAGAGACCACACCTCGTTGGCGACGTTGAAAGGCAGCGGGTTGGTTCCGATCCATTCCAGGCTGCCGGACAGACTGATGTCCGGATAATAGGCGGCGACCGCGACGCCGATCAGCGCGTTTTGCTCCTGCATCGTCCGTTCGGCCGCGGCGATGTCGGGTCGCCGCTCGAGCAGCGTCGAGGGGACCGCGACCGGAATGTTCGGAATGTTGCCGGAGAGTGGATAGCGCGCGAGTGCAAGCTCGGCCGGCGGCCGGCCGATCAGCATCGCGATCGCGTGCTCGTACTGCGCCCGTGCTACGCCCACGTTGATCGCCTGCGCCTGGGTAATCTCGACCTGGGCCCGGGCGGTGGCCACGTCGCCGAGCGTGACGGAGTAGCCCGCTTTGTATTGGTTCTGCACGATATCGAGCGTGGTTTGGTATTGCTTGACGGTGCGCTCGAGCAAATCGCGCAGCGCATCGGCCGCGCGCAGATTGAAATAGGCGGTGGCGAGCATCGCCTGCTGCGAGAGCTTGGCATAATCGAGGTCGGCGGCGCTGGCCTGCGCTGCCGAAGTGTTGCTCTCGATCTGGCGCCGCACTTTGCCCCACACGTCGAGATCCCAGGTGGCGGAAAGCTGAGGGACATAGTTTGTCGTGTAGAGCGCAGCGCTGCTGAAGCCGGTTTGCGCCTGGGCGCTGACGGCCCCCGGCCCCGTCCGTGTGCGGGTGAAGCTGTAGTTGCCTGTTACCAGGGGGAACAGGGCCGCCTGAGCCTCCCGGATGAGTGCCCGCGCTTCCTGATAAGCCGCCGCCGAAGCCGCGACGGTCTGATTGGAGATTTCGACCTGCTTGAGCAATACCGCCAGCTTGGGGTCATGGTAGAAGGACCACCAGTCGCCGCGGCCGGGACCATCGCCGGGAGTGGCGACCTTCCAGCCCTTCAGTTCCTTGTATTTGCTCGGGACCGGCGCCGCTTGGGGAGAATAGTCCGGGCCGACGGTACAGCCGACAAGCGACAAGACGAGAACCAATGCGGCAGCTAGGGCCGGGGCCGCCTTGCGCAAACACGCTCCGCGTCGCACCCAAACACCGCGATCACCAGTATGGGCCAACGCAACCACTGCCGCGCACCCGTCGCTGCACACCCTGGAACAGAACGATGTACGCCAACTACCGCTGCGGCGCGTGGCCCAGCGTTACTTTATGACTTCGCTCGTCTCCGCTTGCGACCCCGGCCCCCAGCGATCGCGTTAACCATAACCATGCCCCACGCGCGCGCGAATATCAACACGCGATGCCGGCACGGCTGGGTTCACACCCGCGTTTCACGGGCCGATGTGTTGTTCGGGCGACAGTCGGGCGGCGGAACGTCGACAAGCAGCAGGCTTCCCGCCCGAGCCGAATGCCGGTGCGGCCCGCGCATAAAGGGCCGCACGACACGCCCAGTCGTGCGCGGGCGATCCGCGCGGCGCTACTGTTGCAGGCGCTCGCGGCTCTCCGTTCTGCGTTGCGGTCGTTGCGCGATCCGCCGGTGCTGCACCGGCGTCGGTTCAGCGGTGAATCCGCCTCCAAATAGACGCGTGAAGAAATTGCCGCCGTCGGGATAGTAGGTTCGTCCACCCCACGACGACCATTCGGGCATCGCCAGCGCTTCCCGCCGAATGGGATTTTCTTTGCGCTCGATCGGGATGTCCGCAACCTTGCGCTCGTCGCCCCTCAGCACGGCGAGCAGCGCCTTGTCGCGGCCGTAAATATCGTCACGGAATTCGAGCTTGCCCTTCTCGTCCACGAAAGCCGTCTGGTAGGTGAGATGGACGGGGATGACTTTCGGGAACTGGATATCCGTTTCGGTGTTGCCGAACATCTTGCGGATGCGGGCTTCGGTGTAGCCCTGGCCCGGGCGAACGATCGACAGCAGCACCTCGGCATATTTCACCGGGTCCTGCACCCGCATGCAGCCATGGCTGAACGCGCGCCTGCTATAGGCGAACAGATATTTGTCCGGCGTGTCATGCTGATACACCAGGAACTTGTTGGGGAAGTTGAAGCGCAGACGGCCGAGCGCATTTTTATCGCCCGGCGGCTGGGAAATGTGGATGGTGCCGTCCGGGTTACGGCTGACTTTAAGCCCCATCCGCTCCAGCACCGTGGAATCCTGCTCCAGCGCCGGCAGATATTCTTTGGCGACGATCGACGGCGGCACGTTCCAGGTCGGATTGACCGTAATGTACTTCATTTCCGCGCTCATGATCGGCGTCGGCGTTTCTGGCTTGCCGTCGACGATCTTGGTCATCCACACCTGCCTGCCGTCGTCGAAGACGCGCAGCGTGAAGTCGGGAAGATTGACGATCACGTAGACCTTGCCGAGATTGTGCGGCATCCACCGCCAGCGCTCCATATTGGCGATGATGATGTCGGCCGGATGATCGGGCCTGCGGCCGTCGATCGCGGCGATGGTCGCTGAGGTGAGCGCGCCGGTCGGCCTGAGACCGTGCTCCCGCTGGAACTTCTTCACCGCCTCGGCAAGGACCTTGTCATAGGTCGCGCCGTCGCCGGCGACGCCGAGCCGCTCGCGCAATTGCGGCACCCGCTTGTCCTGCATGCCGACCTTGAGCGCCGGGCCGTTCGCGATTCTGGCTTCGCCAGCATCGTCCTTGCCGGCGCGGATCTCCGCAAGCTTGGCCTTGAGCGCGAGATAACCGGGATTGTGCGGCTCGTAGGCGTCGAGCGCTTCGCCCGCATCCTTGGCATCGACCATGTCGGCGAGCACGTCGGCCGGGTTCGGCGGCTTGCGGTCGTAATAGATGTCCCCGCTCACCCGCGACCAATGCACGCGCCCGATCAGCGCGTGATGGGCATAGGTAATGACCGATGTCGTAAGCCTGATCTCGGCTTCCGCGAGCGCGGCCGGATCGGTGAGCGAAGCAAAATCCGGAACCGGATAGTCGGCGGGATCGAGGCCGTCGGCGTCGACGTGGCCGAGATAGGCGATAGCGGCGCGCGCACGCGCATTGGCCTTGCCGTCGCTGATCCATATCGGCGCATAATTGCGGCCCGAATAGAACGCGTCGATGGTGGTCCGGTCCTTTTTGCTGCCGATGATGCGATCGAATTTGCCGTTGGCAAGATTATGCAGTTGTTCAGCGATCGCAGCATCGGCTTCGGCGCCGGGGTCGGGCGCCGGCGTCGCCGCAGGCGGCACGGCAGC
>JASHRY010000226.1 GCA_030037105.1 Xanthobacteraceae bacterium | reverse complement strand
ACCGTGGTGCATTTCGCGGCAAATCTGGTGGGGACATCAGATACCGGCTTGGTACGGCCCGGACGGCAAAATCTTCGTCGCCGAGAACGAGGACGACGCCGTGGCCGATGCCCTCGCACACTACACCGACATCGAAGAGATCACGGTCGAGGAAGGCCGTGACATTGCCGCCGATCCGGACCGTCGCGCGCGCTTCGCCAATGAGTACCTTCACCGCGACCCGGATGTGCTCGACACTTGGTTCTCCTCGGCCTTGTGGCCGTTCTCGACGCTGGGCTGGCCGGACCGGACGCCGGGACTCAAGCGCTACTATCCGACCAGCGTGCTGGTCACCGGATTCGACATCATCTTCTTCTGGGTGGCGCGGATGATGATGATGGGCCTCTATTTCATGCAGGGGGTGCCGTTCCCCACGGTCTACATCCACGCGCTGGTGCGCGACGAGCGCGGGCAGAAAATGTCCAAATCGAAGGGCAACGTCATCGACCCCATCGCAGTGATCGACGAATACGGCGCCGACGCGCTGCGCTTCACGCTCGCCGCCATGGCGGCGCAAGGGCGCGACATCAAGCTTTCGGAAGAGCGCGTCGCCGGTTATCGCAACTTCGCGACCAAGCTCTGGAACGCCGCTCGGTTCGCCGAGATGAACGGATGCGCCCGCGATCCCGACTTCGATCCGCGCCGTGCCAAGGAGACGCTCAACCGCTGGATCGCGCACGAGGCTGCGAAGGCGGGCAGCGAAGCGACCGCCGCGCTCGAAGCGTACAAGTTCAACGACGCAGCGGGTGCGATCTACCGCTTTGTCTGGAATATCTTCTGCGATTGGTACCTCGAACTGGCGAAGCCGGTGCTCACCGGCCCCGACTGCGCCGCCAAGAACGAAACCCGCGCCGCGACCGCCTGGGCGCTCGACGAGATTCTCAAACTCCTGCATCCGTTCATGCCGTTCGTCACCGAGGAGCTGTGGAGGGTCACGGCGGCTTCCGTCATTCCGGGACGGCGCGAAGCGCCGGGCCCGGAATCCATATCCCCTGCCGCTGTGGATATGGATTCTGGGCTCGCGCCTGCGGCGCGCCCCGGAATGACGGGCAGAGAAGTTTTGCTCGCTCTGAGCACTTGGCCTCAGCACGACGGCCTCGACGATGCGGCGGCGGAAGCGGAGATCGGTTGGGTGATCGATCTCGTCAATGAGATACGCTCGGTCCGTTCCGAAATGAATATCCCGCCGGCGACGCTATTGCCCCTGATGCTTTCCGGTGCGTCGATTGAGACGCATGCGCGCGCGCGGCGCTGGGCCGATTTCGTGCGGCGCCTCGCCCGCGTCGCCGAAATTTCCTTCACTGAAAAGATTCCCCGGGCCGCAGCGCAGCTTGTGGTGCGCGGCGAGGTCGCGGCGCTGCCGCTCAAGGGCGTGATCGACCTTGCCGCCGAACGCGCCCGCCTCGCCAGGGAAATGGCGAAATGCGACGCGGATATCGCCCGGGTCGAGCAAAAGCTCGGCAACGCCGATTTCATCAAGCGCGCGCCCGAAGAGGTGGTCGAGGGCGAGCGCGAAAAGCGCGCGGAGGCGCAAGCGCGCAAGGCCAAGATCGCCGCGGCGCTGGAGCGGCTCAAAGGCGCGGCGTGATCTTCCCGCTCTTTCCCGACTTTACGCGAATTCAAAATAAGGTCGCGCCGGCGCAAGACCCTCGATCAGGAAAATCCGGTGACAAAATCCCGTTCCCTCCCGATGGCGCTGGCGCTGTTGTGGCTCATCGGCATCGCGCTGCGATTGGCGATTCTGGCGGTGCCGCCGGTGATTCCGGCGCTGCGGCGCGAGTTCGATTTGACCGGCACGGACATCGGGATCCTGACCGGCTTGCCGGTTATTTTGTTCGCGGCCGCGGCTTTGGTCGGCTCGCGCCTGGTGGCGTGGGTCGGCGTGGTGGCGGCAGTGATCGCGGGTCTGCTGCTGACGGCCTTGGGTTCCGCCTTGCGCGGCGCCGCAGCGGATGTGATGCGCCTGTTCGCCGCAACTGTGGTCATGAGCGCGGGCGTTGCGGTGACCCAGCCGGCTTTGCCGGCCCTGGTCGGCCGCTGGCTGCCGCATCGCATCGGCCTTGGCACCGGCGTCTATACCAACGGATTGCTTGTGGGTGAGGTCCTGCCGGTTGCGTTTTTTCCCGTGCTGTTCCCTTGGCTCGGCGGGAGCTGGCGCGCGACTTTCGTCCTGTGGGCGGTGCCGATCGCCGCAATCGCGTTGCTGGTATTGGTGACGACGCCGCACGAGAAAGAAACGGGCGTCCTTGTGTCGGCACGCTGGTGGCCGGACTGGCCGGCCCGCGATATCTGGCGCCTGGGCTTGATCTTCGGCGGCGTCGGTCCGCTCTATTTCGGGAGCAACGCCTTCTTGCCCGGCTACCTGAACGAGGCGGGCCGGCCCGACCTCATCAGTCCCGCGCTGACGGCGCTCAATCTCGGCCAACTCCCCGCCTCGCTGCTGCTCATGGGGTTTGCGCGGCACATCGAAAGTCGGGCGTGGCCGTTCGTGCTCGCCGGTGCGCTGGGCCTGGCAGGCATCGGCGGTATTGTCGCCACGGCGAGCGCTGTGACCGTGGCGAGCGCGGCTGTGGTCGGCTTTGCCGCCGGCTCCGCTTTTGCCCTCGGCCTCACGCTGCCGCCGCTATTGAGCACCCGGAGCGAAGTCGCGCGCGTATCGGCGGCGATGTTCACCATCAGCTATGCCGTTACGGTCGTTGTCGCAATCCTGTGTGGCGCGGCTTGGGACCTCACTGGAATTTCACGGTTCGCATTCTTGCCGATCGCGCTTGCCATGGTGCCCCCGATTCTGCTCGCGCCGACGATCAGGTTCGGTCGCACGATGAACGCCGGTGCGTAGGCGGAATAGCCGCTCTTGATTTGGGTGCTGGAGCGGGGCGGCGCCTCGGCCTAGAATATTGAAAGATGACAACAGGGCGTCGATCCGCATACGATGCAGCCGTCGCCGCAACGCGCACTGCAATATGCTTGATCTCAACAACCGGCCGGGCGGCCCGAATCTGATCGTCACGGCGAAGACCGCCCACAAGGTGCATTTTCTCGACGTCGCGACGCTCGCGCTTCTGAAGACCATCGACATGCCCGGCTCGACGCATGAGCTGGCGCTGTCGGCCGACGGCCGCACCGCCTACGGCTCGGTCTACGGCGATGGAATTTTCATCAGGCGAGTCAATCCGGACCGGCGCATCGTGGTGATCGACCTGCCGTCGAAGTCGCTGACGCGGGTGATCGATCTCGGCGAAACTTATGCGCCGCACGGCGTCATGATGGATGCCGCCGGCGCGCTGTGGTGCTCGGCGGAGCTCGGCAACGCCGTGCTGGTGATCGATCCGGCAACCGACAAGGTGCAGCGGATCGACATCGGTGGCACGGCGCACTGGATCGCGATCAGCCACGCCACCGGCAAGGCATTCGTCTCGGTCAAGCGCGAGTTCGTCGTCGTTGCCGATGTGGGGCGCCGCGCGGTCATCGACCGGATCAAGCTGCCGCACGTGACCGAGGGCCTCGCCGTTTCGCCGGATGGCAGCACGCTCTATGTCTGCGCGCAAACCGCCGCCGAGTTCTACGTCGTCGATGCGCACGCCCACACCGTGCGGCAGACCATTGCGATCGACGAGCCGGACGCCGCCAATCCGCAAATGCGGCGGGTGCGCGTATCGCCGGACAATCGCTATGTGGTCGTATCGTCCAATAAGAGCAACCACGCGGCGATCTACACCGCCGAGAGCGTCAAGCCCGTTGCGTCGATGCCGACCAAGAAGGGTCCCATGGGTTTCGGCTTCGCGTCCGACGGCGCGCACGCTTATCTGTGCTGCCACGACGACGCGGTCGTGTTCGAGTTCGCACTCGAAAGCGGCCGCGTCACGCGCACGTTCCCGACCGCGGCCGGATGCGAATTCATCGTCGCCTATCACTGAGAGGCATGGCGAAGTGCGGATTTTTCTTGCCGGAGCGAGCGGCGCGATCGGTCGGCGGCTGACGCCGCTGCTGCGCGAGGCCGGTCATGACGTGACCGGCACGACACGCCTGCCGGAGGCGGCGCGCGCGCTCGAAGCCGCCGGAATTCATCCGGTCATTGTCGACGTGTTTGACGCCGCCGCCCTCGGGCGCGCGGTGACGGAGGCGCGGCCCGAAGTCGTGATCCACCAACTGACCGACTTGCCGCGCGTTTTCGACGAGGCGCAGCTCACCGCCTCGTATCCGCGCAATGCGCGCATCCGCACCGAAGGAACGCGCAATCTGATCGCGGCCGCGCGCGCCGCGGCAGTCCGGCGCTTTGTCGTGCAGAGTATCGCCTTCGGCTATGCGAGCGGCCCGCGGCCGCACGCCGAGACCGATCCGCTCAACCTCGCCGAAGGCCCTCGCGCGGTGACGATGCGCGGTGTTGCCGATATGGAGGAGCAGGTCCTGGCCTCGGGCATGGAGGCGATCGTGCTGCGCTATGGTTTGCTCTACGGCCCCGGCACCTGGACCGACGCGCCGAGTCGCCAGCCGCCGCTCCACGTCGATGCCGCCGCCCACGCCGCAATGCTCGCGGTCACGCGTGGCGCGCCGGGCATCTACAACATCGCCGAGGATGACGGCACAGTCTCGATCGCGAAAGCCCGCAGAGAACTCGGCTTCGATCCGGCATTCAGACTGCCGGATTAGCGGATGCGAACGGTTTGCTGAGAAAGCGCGAACCTTTGAGGCCGTAACGCCAGGGCTTGTCTACGGCCTTGGTGATGCCGATGCGCGGCCCGGCAACCACCTCCACCGGCTCGGTGCGCGGGAAGATCGCGAACGGCGGCTCATCGAGCGCCAAGCCGTTGTGCGCGCCGGTGATGCGCAGCGCCGCGCAGACCCGGCCTGGGCCTGAGCAAAGGAGCCGCTCCGCGGCGACGCCGCGCCGCCGACGCATGAGCGGCAGGCCGGCCGTCGGCTCGAGGGCGCGGATGAGCACGGCGGCTGCCGAGCCGTTCGGCTCGCAAACGAAGTTCAGGCACCAGTGGATGCCGTAGGAGCGGTAGACATAGGCATAGCCAGGAGGGCCGAACATTACCGCATTGCGCGGCGTGGGCCCGCGGAAGCTGTGGGCGGCCGGCTCGGTATGGTGATAGGCCTCGACCTCGACGATGCGCCCTCCGACGCTGTCAAAAAGGAATATTGCTCCGATCAGATCGGGCGCGATGTCATGCACGCTTCGGCTGAAAAAGACCCGTGTCAGTTGTTTCGGCATGGGCCCATCGTCGCAGCTCTGCAGTTATTGGTAACTCGCGCATTAACAGTCATAGCAGTGCTGATCGAATCTGTGGCTCTCCTGCAACAGATTCAGAACATTTGATCATTTTGCATCGCACATGCCGTGAGCGCCGCTTTTTGGCCATAGGGTTTTTCGACACCGATGGCCCTATGCAATGGCACGTCCCTACAAGCCATTGCAGTACTTTCGGTTTTCAGGCGGCCTGACGCTTGGATCGAAGGGGAGGGGCGAGGGGGCCGAGTTGGCCTGCACAGTCGATGGATACCAAGACGAATTTGAAATCAAGGCTGCCGAGCCGTCACGCCACGGAGGGGCCCGACCGCGCGCCGCATCGTTCTTTCTATTACGCGATGGGGCTGACGGGGGAGCAGATTCACCAGCCTTTCGTGGGCGTTGCCACCTGCTGGAATGAGGCTGCCCCCTGCAACATCGCGCTCATGCGGCAGGCGCAAGCGGTGAAACGCGGCGTTGCCGCAGTTGGGGCTACCCCGCGCGAGTTCTGCACCATCACGGTGACTGACGGTATCGCCATGGGGCATGCCGGCATGAAGTCCTCGTTACCCTCGCGCGAGGTCATCGCCGATTCTGTCGAATTGACCATGCGCGGCCATTGCTACGACGCCTTGGTGGGCGTCGCTGGCTGCGACAAGTCGCAGCCCGGTATGATGATGGCCATGTGCCGGCTCAATGTACCGTCGATCTTCATTTATGGCGGCTCCATTTTGCCTGGCACGTTCAAGGGCAGGCCGGTCACCGTCCAGGACCTGTACGAGGCCGTCGGTCAGCACTCGGTCGGCACCATATCCGACGCCGACCTCGATACCATGGAGCAGGTCGCCTGCCCCTCGGCCGGTGCCTGCGGCGCGCAGTTCACGGCCAACACCATGGCGACGGTGTCGGAGGCGATCGGCTTGGCGCTGCCCTATTCGTCCGGCGCGCCGGCGCCTTACGAGATCCGCGACAAGCTCTGCATGGTCGCGGGCGAGAAGATCATGGAGTTGATCGTCAAGAACATCCGCCCGCGCGATATCGTGACGCGACAGGCGCTGGAGAACGCGGCGGCCGTGGTCGCCGCGACCGGCGGCTCGACCAACGCCGCGCTGCACCTGCCGGCGATCGCCAACGAATGCGGCGTCGCGTTCGATCTCTTCGATGTAGCCGAAGTCTTCAAAAAGACTCCCTATATCGCGGATTTGAAGCCGTCCGGCCGCTACGTCGCCAAAGACATGTTCGAGGCTGGCGGCGTTCCGCTCTTGATGAAGACGCTGCTCGACCATGGTTTTCTCCACGGCGAGTGCCTGACCGTCACCGGCCGCACCATGGCCGAGAACCTCAAATCGGTGAAGTGGAACGCGGACCAGGACGTTATTCGTCCGGCCGACAAGCCGATCCTGCCGACCGGCGGCGTCATCGGGCTTAAGGGCAACCTCGCGCCCGACGGCGCGATCGTTAAGGTCGCCGGGATGGAGCGCTCGCGCTTCTCCGGACCGGCGCGTTGCTTCGACGGCGAGGAAGCCTGCTTCGAGGCGGTGAAGAACAAGAAATACAAGGAAGGCGACGTGCTGGTCATTCGCTACGAAGGCCCCAAGGGCGGACCCGGCATGCGCGAAATGCTGTCAACGACGGCCGCGCTCTACGGACAAGGCATGGGCGGAAAAGTTGCGCTGATCACCGACGGACGCTTCTCCGGCGCCACCCGCGGCTTCTGTGTCGCCCATATTGGACCGGAAGCCGCGGTGGGGGGACCGATCGCGCTCCTGCGCGACGGCGATATCATCGAGCTCGACGCCGAGAAAGCGACGCTCGACGTCAAGCTGACCAAGAGCGAGCTCGATCGGCGGGCGCGGGAATGGAAGCCGCGCCCGGATGAATACACGTCGGGTTATTTGTGGAAATACGCCCAACAGGTCGGATCGGCGCGTCATGGCGCCATCACCCATCCGGGCGGGAAGGACGAGAAGGCGTGCTATGCGGACATCTAGTGGAGTAGCCCGTGTCGCAAGGGGCGGCATGGTGGTCGCACTCGCGGGCGGACTCGGCTTCGGAATTGCCGTGACGTCCGGGCCGACTTTTGCCTTCGATGGAACGACCACTCCAAGCACCGCTTCGCTCACGCCAGGCGATGGGTTGCAAAGCACCAGCCCGGCGCCGGACGGCGCAGACAAGGCCAAGGCGCTGACCGCGCTCGAATACGCGGCCGATCAGGGCCACGTCGCGGCACAATGGAAGGTCGGGCGCATGTATGCGGACGGCGATGGCGTCCCGCAAAATGATCTGCGCGCCTTCAACTATTTCAGTCAGATCGCCAATACCCATCCGGATGAGACTCCCGGCACTCCCGAAGCACGGTTCGTCGCCAATGCCTTTGTGGCCTTAGGCCGCTATTATCTCACCGGAATTCTCAATTCGACGATTAAGCCGGATGCGACTCGGGCGCGCGAGATGTTCGCCTACGCCGCGTCCTATTTCGGCGATGCCGATGCGCAGTACCAGCTCGGTCGCCTTTATCTCGACGGCACGCCAAGCGATCCGCATGAAGCGGCACGCTGGTTCCAGCTCGCCGCCACCAAGGGCCATTGCCGCGCCGAAGCGGTGCTTGGCGACATGCTGTTCCGGGGGAAACAGGTGCCGCGGCAGGCTGCACGCGGCCTGATGTGGCTCACGCTCAGCAAGGACTGCGCGGGTCCCGGCGGAAGCTGGGTCAAACCGCTCTACGACAACGCCTTTCACCAGGCGAGCGAGGATGAGCGGGCCATGGCGCTGGTTTATCTCGAAGACTGGCTCAAAGGACGCCGGGATTAGAAGAGAGCAAATAGCGAACAGCTACTTCCCCTTCGCTATCTTCCCTTCGATCGTCAGGTCGAGCCACACGGGCACGTGGTCGGAAGGCTTTTCCCAGCTCCGCACATGGCGGTCGATCCCCACCTCGATGAGCCGGTCTGCGGCTTCAGGCGATATCAGCAGGTGGTCGATGCGGATGCCGTTGTTCTTCTGCCAGGCGCCGGCTTGGTAGTCCCAGAACGTATAGAGGCCGGGCGCGTCGCTTGCCGCGCGCACGGCATCGGTGAAGCCGAGATGGATGAGGGAGCGAAATTCCGCGCGCGTGCGTGGCAGGAACAGCGCGTCATCGAGCCAAGCTTGCGGATTGCGCGCGTCGGCGGCGTCCGGAATGACGTTGTAATCGCCGGCGAGAATGAGCGGTTCCTGCAGGGATAGCCGTTCACGCGCATACGCAAAAAGCCGCTTCATCCAACTGAGTTTATAGGAATATTTGTCGGTGTCGGGTGGATTGCCGTTGGGCAAATAGAGGCTCGCGATTCGCAGCACGCCTGGCGCCGTGGAGACCACACCCTCGATGAAACGGGCGTGATCGTCCGCATCGTCGCCGGGCAGGCCGTTGTTCACCTCGTCGAAGGGAAGTTTCGAGAGCAGTGCCACGCCGTTGAAGGCTTTTTGTCCGTGTACGGCGACGTTGTAGCCGAGAGTCTCGAAAGGCTCGCGCGGAAAAGCGTCGTCGATGCATTTCGTTTCCTGGAGGCAAACAATGTCCGGCTTGCATTCGGCGAGCCATGCCAGAGCCGAGTCGAGGCGCTGCTTGATCGAGTTGACGTTCCAGGTGGCGATGCGCACGGGATTACAAGGCGAAGCTCGTGCCGCAACCGCAGGACGCGGTGGCCTGCGGGTTGTTGACCTTGAAGGTCGAGCCGATCAGGTCGTCGACGAAGTCGATCTCGGCGCCCGCCATGTAATTGAGCGAGATAGGATCGATCAGCACGGTGGCGCCGCTCGTCTCGATAATGATGTCGTCGTCCGCCCTGGCGCGCTCCGTGTCGAATTTATATTGGAATCCCGAGCAGCCGCCGCCTTCGACGCTCACGCGAAACATGGTGCCAGCCGGCTCCTGACGCAGGATTTCGCCGATCCGCCGCGCCGCCCGCTCGGTCAGGGTGACGTTGGTCGCCGCCATTCTCTCGATCTCCGCCGGGACATCGCGCCGATTGCCACGGCATCCGCCCGATAGTTAAGTGTCGTCCGGGCCAAGGTCAATTGTAAGGCCGGGCAGAGCGATGGTGATCGAGGCCGTAACGCGCCGCGCGCCCTATGCGTGCAATCCCGAAGAGAGTCGCGGGCGGCTTCATCCCGAGCCCGCCAGCAGAGGCCGCAACCCTTTTCGCCGCGACTGCGACCGCATCATCCATTCCACCGCCTTCCGCCGCCTCAAGCACAAGACCCAGGTGTTCGTGTTCGACGAAGGCGACCATTACCGCACGCGATTGACCCATACGCTCGAAGTCGCGCAGGTTGCGCGTGCTCTCGCCCGCGCGCTCGGCCTCGATGAAGACCTCGCCGAAGCGCTCGCGCTCGCCCACGATCTCGGCCATCCGCCCTTCGGCCATGCCGGCGAGCGCGCGCTCGACGAATGCCTTGGCGCCTTCGGCGGCTTCGACCACAACGCGCAGACGTTGCGCGCGGTGACTGTGCTCGAACGCCGCTACCCCACCTTCGACGGGCTCAATCTGACTTGGGAAACACTCGAAGGCTTGGTCAAGCACAACGGTCCGCTTACCGATCGGGAGGGTAGGCCGCTCGGTCGCTATCGCGTTCACGGCGTTCCGGAGACGATCCTGCAATATGTGAGAATGCAGGATCTTCAATTATGGAGTTTTCCGAGCGTGGAGGCGCAGCTTGCCGCCGTCGCGGACGACATCGCCTATGATGCCCATGATATTGATGACGGACTGCGCGCCGATCTGTTCAAGATCGAAGACATTGCCGCGGTCGCTCTCCCCGGAACCATCATCGGCGACATTCGCAAGACCTATCAGCGACTCGATGTCAGTCGCCTCGTCCATGAACTCATCCGGCGACTCATCGGTCTGCTCATCGAGGATGTCGTCGCCGAGACGGGGCGTCGCCTCGCCGAATTGAAGCCGCGCTCGGCCGACGAGGTGCGGCAAGCGTCTTCGCCGGTTGCAGGCTTCTCGTCAGCGGTCGGGGAGGCCGACCGCGCCATCAAAAGCTTCCTCAACACGCGCATGTATCGTCACGCGCGGGTCATGCGCGTCATGGATGAGGCGGCGGCCGTGGTGCGCGATCTCTTCGCCCGCTATGGCGCGCACCCCGATGACTTGCCGGCGGAATGGAAGGAGGGGCTCGGCGGCCTTGAAGCGGCCGCGCGCGCCCGCCGCATCGCCGATTTCATCGCCGGAATGACCGACCGCTACGCGCTTGCCGAACACGCGCGACTTTTTGACTCGACCCCGGAATTGCGTTAGGCGCGCGGCGCTCCAATGTGACGCCGTCATGTCGGATTCTCATGGTCGCGCATAATATTTTCGCCGAAATGCTCGATCGTGTTCGACGCGCGAACGACGCGCTGGTTGCCGCCGGCGTTTTGCCCGCCGATATCGATCTTTCACGCGTGAGCGTCGAGCCGCCGCGCGATCCGGCGCACGGCGATATGGCAACCAACGCCGCCATGGTGCTTGCCAGGGATGCCGGTCGCAAACCGCGCGAGCTTGCCGAAGCGATCGCCGACAAACTTCGCACCGACGCGCTTGTCGGCAAGGTCGAAGTTGCCGGGCCCGGCTTCATCAACCTCACGCTCAAGCCGGCAGCCTGGATCGAGGCGTTGCGCAATGCCGTGCAGTTGGGTTCGAACTATGGTCGAAGCGATATCGGCCGCGGGATTCCGGTCAATGTCGAGTATGTCTCGGCCAATCCGACCGGACCGATGCATGTCGGCCATTGCCGCGGCGCGGTGTTCGGCGACGCATTGGCGAACCTCCTTGTCTTCGTCGGTTTCAAGGTCACGCGCGAGTACTACGTCAACGATGCCGGCGCCCAGGTGGATGAGCTGGCGCGCTCGGCGTTCCTGCGCTACCGCGAAGCGCTTGGTGAAGACATCGGCGCCATTCCCGAGGGCCTTTATCCGGGCGAATATCTCAAGCCGGTCGGGCAGGCGCTGGCGGCGCAATACGGACCTGCACTCAAATTCGAGCCGGAAGCGGAATGGCTGCCCCTCGTGCGCGCCAAGGCGGTCGAGATGATGATGGCGGCGGTCCGCGCCGACCTCGCCGCGCTCAACATCACGCCGGACGTTTTCTATTCCGAGCGGTCGCTCGTTGAAGGCGACGTCGATCGCGTGGCCGAGGCGATCGATTGGCTCCGCGAGCGTGGGTACGTCTATGAGGGGCGGCTGCCGCCGCCGAAAGGCGCCGCTGCGGTCGAGGATTGGGAGGATCGTGAGCAGACGTTGTTCAGTGCGACGGCCTTTGGCGACGACATCGATCGTCCACTGAAAAAGTCTGACGGTTCCTATACTTACTTTGCCGCCGATATCGCCTATCACCGCACCAAGCTACGGCGTGGCTTTCGGTCCCTGATCGACGTCTGGGGGGCGGACCATGGCGGCTATATCAAGCGCGTTAAGGCGGCCGTCGCGGCGTTGAGCGAAGGGCGCGCCGGATTGGACGTGAAGCTGATCCAGCTTGTGAAGCTGCTGCGGGCGGGTGAGCCGGTCAAAATGTCAAAGCGGTCCGGAGACTTCGTAACACTTCGTGCAATCGTGGATGAAGTCGGGCGGGACGCGGTGCGCTTCATGATGCTCTTCCGCAAGAACGATGCAGTGCTCGACTTCGATCTCGCCAAGGTGATTGAGCAGTCGCGCGACAATCCCGTTTTCTATGTCCAGTACGGTCATGCACGCGGCCAATCCGTGTTTCGCAATGCTCGCGCGGTCTTTCCCGATCTGCCGGACAATTTCCGCGCTTCGGCGACATTGGTCGATGCGCCTTTGGAGCGGCTTTCCGACCCTGCGGAACTCGCTTTGATGCGCCAAATTATGCTTTATCCGCGAATCGTGGAGGCCGCGGCGGCGGCGCATGAACCGCATCGAATTGCCTTTTATCTGTTTGATTTAGCCAGCGAATTTCACGCATTGTGGACGCTCGGCAACAGCGCGCCACATTTACGCTTCATTATCCAGAATGATCGACAAATGACTGCAGCGCGACTTGTGCTTGTACAAGGCGTGGTGACGGTGCTCGCGTCAGGACTTGCCTTGCTCGGGGTCGAGGCGCCAAACGAGATGCGATAAGTCCCTCAGTGCCGTTCGGGAGACGGCCGCGGCGGTCGAAGTAAATAACGGAACGGTAAGGTTCAACGCCTGGATCGGGGCGAGTGCGATGGCTGACAGCAATTTTCGTTTCACCCGCAGCCGCGATTCCGCGTCCGAGAACATTGGGCGCGGAGAGCCGAGGGATCCGTTGGCGGAACTCGCTCGGCTCATCGGCCAGAGTGATCCCTATGAAGATTCGGCCGGAAGATATGATTCCGAGCAATCCGACGGTAGAACGGCGGCCACCGGCCTCGATTGGGCGGCTGACGATAGCTATGCCGAGCAACACGATCTTGCGGAGGACCGCCACGTTTCGCCGCCACCCCAGGCCGATTCTTATTCCTATCCGCCGCAAGACCGCGAATATGACAATCCGGCGCGAAGGAGCGGTCGATTTTTTTCCGGGCCGGCGGCAAAATTCCAAGGGCTGAGCGAGGACGCCGATGCGGCAGCGGACGATGCACGTTACGACGAGCAAGCTCTGAATTCGTCCTATGGGTCACCGGCCTTTGTGTCCGGATCGCCTGACGATCACTCCGAGGCCGATGAAGACCAAAATCGCGGCGATGCTGACTACCCTGCGGACGCCTATGACGAGGGCGCATCTAACCCTCGTCGACGAAGCGGTCTCGTTGTCGTAGCGGCGGTACTGGGCTTGGCGGTGTTCGGCAGCGCCGGCGCTTTCGGCTATCGCACCATGTTCGGCCGTTCCGTGTTGTCTGCGCTTCCACCGATCATCAAGCCGACTGCGGGTCCCAATAAAATCATGCCGAATTACGGCGAGTCGCAAGCGGGCAATTCGACCCTGGCCGGCGCAATGGCTAAGGGCGCGCCGGAAAAGCTGGTCTCCCATGAGGAGCAGCCGGTCGATGTCCAAGCGACGCCGCAAGGGGTGGTGCCTCCGGTAGCGCCTCACGTCGTTTCGACGATTCCGATCATCGGCCCGAGCTCGGCTCCGCCTTTTGCGGCCACCCCGGCCGCTCCGGCGGCGTCCGCCGCTACGATTCCTGCACCCGTCGTCGCATCTGCCGATGCCTTTGCAGCTACGCCTGCACTTGCGCCCGCGACCGCTCCGCCGCAAATCGCAGCGTCGCCTCCGCCCGCGCAAATGGCGGCACCGCTTCCGCCGTCGGCCCCCGCCGCGGCCGCGGCTTTGTCGGAACCGAAGAAGATCCACACGGTTACCATTCGCGCCGATCAAGCGAACGACGCCAAAACGGCAGCCAATATGCCTGCGCCGACCGCCTCGAACACCGCACATCACACCGCGCGTGTTCCGAAGCCGCGCAAATCGGCAACGAAGAGGGCGGCCGGTCCAAACGCGCCGCTTTCACTCGTTCCTACCGCACAGGATGATGCATATGCCGCGCCGCCGCCGCGTGCCGCTGTCCCGCGTACCACGGTGGCGAGTGCGGCCCCCTTGGCCATTACCGGGACGGCGACAGCGCGCTCCGCTGGCGGCTATGCCGTGCAGGTTACCTCCCGGCGCAGCGAGGCCGAAGCCCATTCCGCCTACCGCGCCCTGCAGGCCAAATTTCCCAATCAACTCGGCGGTCGCGAGCCGATCATTCGCCGCGCCGATCTAGGGGCGAAAGGCACCTACTACCGCGCCCTTGTCGGTCCCTTTGCCTCGATGGAGGAGGCCGCGAGAATCTGCAGCAGTCTGAAAGCTGCGGGCGGCAATTGCCTCGTTCAGAAGGATTGACGCCGCGCGCTTGACGCTTGCGCGGCGCGCAAGCTAAGCGGGCCGCAATGCGCGCCTTCATCACAGGCATGAGCGGACCTGCGTTGACGGGGCGGGAGCGAAGTTTCCTCCGCGAGGCGCAGCCTTGGGGTCTCATCATCTTCAAACGCAACATCGCCGGCCCCGACGCCTTGCGCCGGTTGATCGACGACGCGCGCACGGCGCTTGGCCGCGACGCTCCCGTCCTGATCGACCAGGAGGGGGGCCGCGTGCAGCGGCTTGCTCCGCCGCATTGGCCAGCCTATCCGCCGGGCGCCGCCTATGGCGCATTGTACGACCGTGATCGCGACAAGGGCCTTGCGGCCGCGCGGCTCGGCGCCCGCCTGATCGCGGCTGATCTCGTTCCTCTCGGCATCGACGTCGATTGCATGCCGGTCGCCGATGTGCCGGTTGCCGGGGCCGATCCCATAATCGGCGACCGCGCCTACGGCGGAGAGCCCGATAAGGTCGCCACCATTGCCGGCGCCGTTGCGCAAGGTTTGGTCGAGGGCGGCGTTCTGCCGGTGCTCAAGCACATTCCCGGCCACGGCCGCGCCACCGCCGACAGCCACAAAATGCTGCCGGTGGTCAATGCCGACCGGGCGACGCTCGAGGCGACCGATTTTGCCGCGTTCCGTCCGCTGGTGAAGCTCCCGTTCGCCATGACCGCGCATGTCGTATTCACCGCCATTGATCCGGTCGCGCCGGCCACCGTTTCGGCCGCTATATTGCGTAACGTGATTCGCGATTCGATCGGGTTCCAGGGTCTCTTGATGAGCGACGACATCTCCATGGGCGCGCTGTCGGGTTCGCTCGGCGAGCGCACCCACGCGGCGATAGCCGCCGGTTGCGACATGGTGCTTCACTGCAACGGCCAGATGACGGAAATGCTTGCGGTGGCGGCCGATGCGCCTTTGCTCGCCGGTGCAGCGGCGCGGCGCGCCGCGGCGGCGCTGGCGATGAGGCGGCCGGCGGCGAGGATCGATCTTGTCGCGGCCCGCGCCGAG
>JASHRY010000034.1 GCA_030037105.1 Xanthobacteraceae bacterium | reverse complement strand
CAGCCGCCGCATGGCCGTCGCCGCCACCGCCGCGGCGCATCCACCGGTCGCGATCATACCGGCGGCGCAGAACGAAAGCGTCGAGCCGTCTCCAGCGCGCGATCCCGGCTCGCTGCTCGCCAAGACCATCGATATCGAGAACCGCGTCGTCGGTGTCACGCAGCAGGTGGTCGGCGCGATCGGAGGAATTCCCTCCTGGATCGCATCGGTCGGCGGGCGCATCGCCGGCCTACCCGCGAGTTCGTCTTCGGCCGTTGAGCGCATCATCGCGCTGTGGTGACCGGTCTCGCTCTTTTCGCCTTGGCGGCGGCGTGCCGGCGCGACACGTCCTGCGCGGCGATGCCGGAGCGCGATACCGGCAAAATCAAAACACCGCGATCCGGCGAAGGCGCGATCACAACGCATCGGAGCCGCCCCGCTAACTGCATTGTGAGTGGATAGGCGTCCTTCGACAAAAGATCGCCACCATGGGCTGCTCGGCTATGCGCGCAGAAGGACAACCATCCTGGCTGTTCACAGCGAAGAGGAGCCTTCTATGTGCGACTATAGTTTGCATCATGTCGCCAGCCGACCCGCCAAGATCGGAGACAAGCTAATCACCACCAAGTTCATCAACACGCCGACCGGCGGCTTCTCGGCGGTTGATCATCCGAACGTTGCAGTCTGCCTGCTCGCGGGCACCGAGCTTGCTTTCGATGATGATGTCGAATGCGAACCGGCACTCGGCATTCTTCCGAGCCGCAGGCTCGGCCAGAGGTTGGCGCGGTTCCGGCAGGTCAATGTGGACCAGCCCTGCGTCCATCACGACGCGCTGGAATTTCCCGACGGCAAGATCGTCCTGGTGACGCGATTGCGCGAAGGCCAGCGCGCCACGGTGTTGCAGATGCCGGCCACTGCGGTCGCGGCGAAAACCACGGTTGAAGCGGTACCCGAACGCCCACTGTCTTTCGTCGAGTAGCCGATCTTCCGGTGCAACGCCGATCGTCGCGGAAAGCGGGCGTCGCGATGCGTATGGCAGGAGCGATCGGGGACCGCCGAGCGCTCCTGCTTCTTCCGCGCTGATTCTCGGCCTGCCATATTTTCCGCTGACAGGAACCGGCTCCGTGCTGGCAGCGTTTCCAGGTTCAGCGGCGGGTTAAGCGTTTGGGTGCGAGGCGGCGGATACTCTGCCGCGGAGGTCATGAATGCGATCGGCCGGGAACTTCCATCCCGAATGGGGGTATCTCGCCCCCGCACCGAGTTTCATGCGAACAATCCGTATCGTCCTCGTCGCCATGGCGGTCGGCGCGACGGCCGGCGCCGGCGTGGTCTTGTCGCTGGTCGGGCCTCCGGCGACAGCGGGCGGCGAAGAATCGGTCGCGGCGCGGACGTTGGCGCGGACCGCCGATGCCGCGTCAAAGCCTGTCGCCGCGCCGCAATCGGCGCCGGCGCAAGGACAGTCGGAGGTGTCGCCGCAACCGCAAGGGCCCGCGGCAAGCGAGTCCGGCACCAGTTCGACAGCACAGGCGCCGGCCGGCATCGCTGCGCTGGCCGAGGCGCCGGCGGCACGTGACGCCGCGCCGGCGCCGGCGATAGCCGCGGATGAATCGACGGCCACGACCAGCCTCGCGCGCGCGGCCGATACCGTGCGCATGCCGAAAAAGGCAATCAAGAAGCACCGTCAGGCGTCGCATGATTCCGCGCGCGGCGGACCGTTCGCGCTTCTGCGACGCGACTATTTCATGACCGGAGCTCCGAACAGCTACTATTCGGGCGGATATTATCGTGACGGTTGGTGGGACTGGTAAATGTCAGGCCGACAGGTGTCGGCGCAAGGGCTTGCAGACGTCGCCGTTCGTTACTGGCATACCCTCTGCGCGACCGCGTTGTCGAGCGCAATCGACGCCGCGGTAAAATCCGGCAGTCCCATGACTATCTTCGTCCATCCGCTGCCCCACGGATTGTCGGCACTGTCCCACCAGATTTGACAATGGCCGGTTTCGAATCTGACCACGGCGAAATCGGCGCGAGCCGAAGTTGAAGCGGCAAAACCAAACACCAGCACGCCGACGGCAAATATCACGCGCTTCATCGTCAACTCCCCTGTGTGGCTGCGCAGGAAATCGGATAGTACGAGTTGACTGAAGCCAAACCCATACGCATCTACCGCGCAGGCCATTAACACAATCGGGAGGCGATCGGATTGTTCCGTCGAGGAACGCGCGCGGCCGCTAAATCTTTGCCGCCCGCCTGACGCCGGCGGGCGGCAACGGAAACACGCGCGGTCAGCTTATCAGCTTATTTGTACCACTCTTTGCACCAATGGTGCTTCATGGCCCACGCCCCCTTGGCCTGTGCGACCTCCCAGGTCGGCACGCGCGCCCAGAGAATCTGAGACTTTCCCCACGGCCTGTCAGCCTGATGGTGCCAGGCCCGACAGGCGCCGGTGTCCTTGAATTTAACGACGGCGAAATCGGCCAGCGCCGGCGTAGAGGCGGCAAAACCGAGCGCCAATATGCCCATGACAAATGCAAATTTTTTCATTGTCCAGCTCTCCCTGTACCGACCCACGCTCTTTCGATAGTACGGGGCGGAACTCGAGGCAAGCCTATGCCACTACGCGGCGACTGGCCTCGAACGGACGGCAAAGGCAACAACGGAGGACGCGATGCCGGAAGTTTTCATCCATATTCTGGAAGGTCAGACGCTCGAGGCCAAGCGCGGACTCGTCAAGGACATCACCGCTGCGGTCGTGAAGAATACGGGAGTACCGATCGACGCGGTCGTCGTCTCGCTCGTCGAGGCGGCGAAGACCGCGAAGGGTAAAGGCGGCGTGCTGTTCAGCGACATGGGTCCGCGTTAGGGCATAAAACGGTCGATGCGCGAGGCAACGTTGGTCCCCGGGCGCACGGCACCGGGGAACCATCCAGCGTCAAGAAGCGTCCGCGAGCCTTGAATTTCCCTTGGTTGCGTTGCACAATTATTTGCTGCAATGCAGTAAAGATCGATAATCGTCTTCTCGGAAGAAGCTGAAGGTGCGGACATGAGCCACACATGGGACACGAAGGATGGACGCCGCCGGGTGAGGCGCGATCCGCCGACGCTCGAGGAAGCGGTCGTTGCGGCCCAGGGGCTCAGCGACGACGTCGAGGACCAGGTTGAGATTGTGGCGTCTCTGATGGAGGTCCCGCAGGACGACGCGAGAGCGGCGGTACTGCGGATGGGACAACGCAAGGAGGTAAACCGCGTGATGGTTGCGGGCCGCGTCGGGTCCTCTCGCGCCGTCGTGGTCGAACGCCGGACGCCTCGCCGCGCGGTTGTCTCGCGGCGATTTGCGGGTGGCTAGCTTGCCGCCGACGCGGCGGACACGCGGCTAGAGCCAGCGTCGGCCGGGATCGGGAATTCTCCGGCTTGTCACCAGCCGATGCCACACAAAGAGGACGACGACGGCGCCGATAACGGCGCCAATGAGGCCGGCTCCTTGGTTCGGCCCGTACCAGCCGATCGTCTGACCGATCAAGGTGGCGACGAAGGCGCCGGCAATACCGAGGAGCGTGGTGAGGATGAAGCCCGCCGGATTATTCGGGCCCGGCGCCAGGAGGCGCGCAATGATTCCGGCAACGAAGCCTATGATGATGATCCAGAGAATGTGCATGGCGCCCTCCGCAATCACTTGCGGCGAGATTGTCGCACAAGAGCGGTGGTCAACGCCACAGTGTATGGCTGGTTCCCGGGCGCAAGCCGGCGCGGCGCCGTGCGGCGACTGGGACGGGACCGCGCCTTGACCTATATTCCCCGCGTCGGTCATCAGGCCGGGCGCAAAGGGTCTGAAATGACGAAAACCCTTGTCAAGCCGCGCACCAAAGTGCGCACCGAAACACAACGGCCGCCGCTTTATAAGGTGATCCTGCTCAACGACGATTACACGCCCCGCGAATTCGTCGTTGAGGTGCTCAAGGCGGTGTTCCGCATGACTGCCGACCAGGCCTATCGGGTGATGATGACGGCGCACCAGAAAGGCGCCTGCGTGATTGCGGTCTACGTCAAGGACGTCGCCGAAACCAAGGCCAAGGAAGGAACGGAACTGGGCAAGCAGAAAGGCTATCCGTTGTTCTTCACGACCGAGCCGGAAGAATAGCGAAGCTAGGGTCGGCCGAAACGGTCCATTCGACCTGACGGCGGCTCGGTCAAGATTTGACGGCGCTGTTGGGCGCGATGGCGAAGGCGATCGTGAAGCAGGCGCCGCGACCGCGCGGATGGCAACCGCACGCCAACCGTCCGTCGAGCTTGCCCACGAGCGTGGTGACCACCTTCATTCCGAGTCCGCGGCCGGCGGCGGGGTCGAAGCCCGGCGGCAGTCCTCCCCCCTCGTCGCTGACGCGCAGCTCATGTCGGGCGTCATTGATCCGGTAACCGTCATGGGTGGTCAGCGGGATGCCGAGATAAAAGCGCAGTCCGAACTCGCCGGCGACCAGCGGATTGCAGAGCGCGCGCGCATCGAGCCGCGCATCTGGGAGGAGATGCGGGACCTTCTTCAGGATGGCCGAGGCGCATAGGCCGGGATAGCGGCCCGTCTGTTCGAGCTGCAGGCCGTGGCGCGACTTGAACCAGATGCGGTCGCTGTCGACGATGCTGACGATGGCGATCGGCACCGCCCAGCGGCGCGCGGCGATGGCGGTGATGCGGTCGAAGGCGCCATCCGGCGGCGTGTCGAGGATCTCATAGCGGCGGACCGCAGCCAGGCGCTGGGCTTCGTTCTCAGGAATGGCGGACGCGATCGATACGGACATAAGCAATTCTCCAGGCAGCGAGCGCTTTTTCAGCGTCTGCTGCCGGTGGTTGCATTATCAAAACCACGCACGCGCCATTAGGTTCTGGCATCGGCGCTGGAGGCCGGTTTCTCGGCCGCGATGGCGGTCGCAGGCCAAGGGGCGGGGCCTGAAAATCCGCATGTTTGCCCCGATCTTAAC
>JASHRY010000033.1 GCA_030037105.1 Xanthobacteraceae bacterium | reverse complement strand
ACTCGACGCCGTCCTGTTCGAACAGGCGCTGTTCAACCTTCTCGACAATGCCGCGAAATACGCACCGACGGAGAGCACGATCCACATCCAGGGCTGGCGCAGCGGCGAGTCCGTCTATCTGCGGATTCTCGATGAAGGAAGCGGCATTCCGGCAGCCGACCTCGACCACATCTTCGACAAGTTCTACCGGGCGCAGAAGGCGGACCAGGTTCGCGCCGGGACCGGGCTCGGACTTGCGATCGCGCGCGGCTTCGTTGAGGCGATGCATGGCAGCATCATCGCCGCGAACCGCACCGACCGGAGCGGCGCGGCGTTCACCATCGTTCTGCCGATCCCGCGCCAACGCCAAACATTGGACGCCGCCGCATGAATGCCGCTCCGCTGCGCGTGCTGGTGGTCGATGACGAGCCGCCGATCCGCAAGCTTTTGCGCATGGGCCTTGGCGCGCACGGCTATCAGACTCTCGAGGCCGCCAACGGCAAGACCGCGCTCGACCTGCTGAGCCAGGCTCCGGATCTGATCATTCTCGATCTCGGCCTGCCCGATGCGCAGGGCCACGAGCTGCTGAGGACTATCCGCGCCCGCAACGAGCGCGTCCCCATCGTCGTCTTGTCGAGCCGCGACGACGAGGGCGGCAAGGTCCAGGCGCTCGACTCAGGCGCCGACGACTACGTGACCAAGCCGTTCGGCATGGACGAGCTGCTCGCCAGGATGCGGGCGGCGCTGCGCCATCAACTGCAGATCCACGGCGAGCGGCCGGTCTTCCGGGTCGGCGACCTTGCCGTCGACTTGGTCCGCCGCATCGTCAAGATCGGCGAAAAGGAGATCAAACTTTCGCCGAAGGAATATGATCTCTTGCGCGTGCTGGTGCAGCACGCGGGCAAGGTGCTGACGCATAAATTCCTGCTCGGCGCGCTCTGGGACGATTTGACCGATGCCCAATATCTGCGGGTTTATGTGCGCCAGCTCCGCCAGAAAATCGAAGCCGATCCGGAACGGCCGCAATATATTCTCACCGAAACCGGAATCGGGTACCGACTGCGTGCGCCGGATTGATGCGTCATCGCGCATGGCGGCGCGTCGAAGCGACCCATAACTCTAGGTGCAGGGGATTGCTTCGCTTTCGCGTGCAATGACGCGGTACGTTTTCGATTCTGCGTCCGATCGGCGCAAAACCTTGTAAGGCGGATGCGCGCACGTTAAGCTTTCGCTGCGCAGATTGGGGCTGATTGTGGCGCGCAGCGTTATCGTTCCCGGAATAAAACGGTCGCACTCCCCGTCGGCACCCTCGCGCTCGACGCGCGATCGCGCGCACGCCGACGAGCGGTTCGCGGCGCCTGCCGCGCGTGCGATGCCACGAGAGCGGGCGCGGCGCGCGATCCATACGGCGATCCTGGCGGCGATTGCGCTCCTCGCGGCGCCGCGCGGCCTTGCCGCGGAAACGATCCAGTCGGCGCTGGCAAAAGCCTACGCGGACAATCCGCAGCTCAATGCGCAACGCGCCATCGTCCGCCAGACCGACGAAGGCGTGGCGCAAGCGCTCTCCGGCTATCGCCCGACCCTCTCGGCGACCGCCACCCTCGGCGAGCAATTCACCAATACGACGGAGATCTTTCCGCCCATCCCCCCGATTCTGCCGAACGGCGCCTCGTTCTCGATCAAGGGCTACACCACGCCGCGCTCGGTCGGACTGACCGGGCAACAAACGCTGTTCAACGGCGGGCAAACCGGCAACAGAGTGCGCGCGGCCGAGAGCCGGGTCTTCGAGGCGCGCGAGACGCTGCGCGTCATGGAGCAATCCGTGCTGCTGTCGGCGGCGACCGTCTACATGGATGTGTCACGCGATGCCGCCAACCTCGAAGTGCAGCAGAACAACGTGCGCGTCTTGGAGCGCACGCTCAAGGACACGCGCAATCGTTTCTCCGTCGGTCAGGTGACCTCGACCGATGTGGCCCAGGCGGAGGCGCAATTGGCGGCGGCCGAGGCGAGCCTGCACGCGGCGGAGTCGACGGTGATGACGACTAGGGCCAATTATCGGCGCATCATCGGCAACGATCCGGCCGATCTCGCGCCGGCGTCGCCGGTGGATCGGCAGGCGCCGCCGACGCTGAACGCCGCCATCGCGTTCGGCACGGCGTATAATCCGTCCGTCCTGGCGGCGTTGTACGGCGTCGACGTCGCCCAGCTCCAGGTGAAGATCGCGGAAGGCGCGCTATGGCCGACGCTCGCTTTGCAGGGCAGCGTCCTGCAGCAATCCTATCCCAATATCATCCAGCCCAATCTGTTCCTGGGAACGGCGCAGCTCAACCTTTCGGTGCCGATCTATCAAGGCGGCGCCGAATATTCGGCCATCCGCCTAGACAAGGAAACGGTCGGCCAGCAACGGCTGAACGTGGATCAAGTCCGCGACCAGACCCGCGCCGACGTGGTCCAGGCCTGGGGCCAGTTGCAGGCCGCCAAGGCCCAAGTGGAGGCCGCGATCCGCCAGAACGACGCCGCCAATAGGGCGCTGACCGGCGTGCGCAACGAGGCCATGGCCGGCCAACGCACGACCCAAGACGTGCTCAACGCCGAACAGGCTCTGGTCAATGCGCGGCAAAGCCTGATCGTGGCCCAGCACGATCGCGTCGTTGCCTCCTATAGCCTGCTTTCGGCCGTCGGCCTGCTTTCGGCCGAGACACTCCACCTTCCGGTCTCGGTCTATGATCCGGCGGTACATTACCACCAGGTGCGCGATGCCTGGTTCGGCGTGCGCACGCCCGACGGCCGGTAGGGCACCTGCTCAACGCCCTCATAAGCCCAGGAGGCCGGCATCTGCGGATCATTCCCGCTTGACTTAGAACCCATTGCAAAATTGCCAGCTGCCGTCGATCCGCTATAACTGGGAGATGATTCGGCTTACGGAGGGCAATGGGAGCCCATCCGGGATTATTTTTCCGGAGGAGCACGTCCCCGACGGGCGTCCTGGACGCGAACCGACTCCGACCCGCCACGTGTTTGAAGCGCAGCAAGCCGCCCGCGCAAGATCGGCGTCGGCTCAGCGGCCACACGCGACGCTAGCTGGTCGAGCGCTTCTTCGCCTGGATACAATGGCAACGTCCCATCCCGGTCCGTTGGGAGTACCATGCCCACAACTTCCTCGGCGTTGTCCAACTCGCCTGCCTGATCATCCTCTTCAGGAGATTTTGAGATAGGTTCCAGCACCTCCCATGCCCGTGACAGCCGATAGGCCGCGGCGGAAGCGCGTCCGCAAACCCATGACAATCCACGCTTCAACGGCCGCGAAGAGTTTCTTGAGAGGCCCCTACGCGCAGACGGCGCTCGTCTTCCAGGGCGGCGGCGCGCTCGGCGCTTACCAGGCCGGTGTCTATCAAGCGCTGGCAGAGGCGGGATGCGCACCCGATTGGCTCTCCGGCATCTCGATCGGGGCGATCAACGCTGCGATTATCGCCGGGAACGAGCCCGATACGCGGCTGCCGCACCTACGCCGGTTCTGGCAACAGTCGACATCGTCATTTCGCTGGCCGGCGCCGGACCTTGGCGACGACCTGCGGCGCTTGTTCAACTACTCGAGCGCCATGTCCTCTCTGCTTTCAGGTCAGCCCGGATTCTTCAAGCCACGTTCCATACCCGCGTTTTTGCAGCCGCATGGCGCAACCGGCGCGCTCAGCGTCTACGATACGAGCCCGTTGCGGAGCACGCTCGAAGCCCTGGTCGATTTCGACCGCATCAATGCGGGCAAGACCAGGTTGTCGCTCGGCGCCGTCAACATTCGTCTGGGCAATTTCGTCTATTTCGACAGCACCACGTGCAGGATCACACCCGACCATGTGATGGCGAGCGCGGCGCTGCCGCCGGGCTTCCCACCGATCGAAATCGATGGGGAGTTTTACTGGGACGGCGGCCTCGTCTCCAACACACCGCTCGTGCACGTACTCGACGCCGGGCTGACGCAAGACACGCTGGTGTTCCAGGTCGATCTGTTCAGCGCGCGCGGCGACATGCCGGGCGACCTGATCGAGGCCGAGGAACGCAAAAAGCACATTGTCTATTCGAGCCGCACGCGCCTTAACACGGACCATTTCCGGGAAAAGCACGCGCTGCGCCAAGCCATCGTCGAGCTGTTCGAAGAGCTGCCGCCTCGGGCGAAGCAGAATGAGAAAGTCCGCAAGCTCCGCGAATTGGGCGACGACCACGCCGTCGCCATCGTTCATCTGATCTACCGGCGCGCCAGCTACGAGGGCCAGGCCACCGATTATGAATTTTCCCGCGCCTCCATGGACGAGCATTGGCAGGCGGGCCTCGATGACGGGCGACGCACTTTGCGACATCCGCTGTGGCAGGAACCCTGGGAGGGAGTCGGCGGTGTGCGCGTCTTCGATCTCACGCAAGATTCCGAATCTCGATGATGGTCGCGGCAATGGAGACATGAACCATGAAAGCCAGTGAGGTGCG
>JASHRY010000225.1 GCA_030037105.1 Xanthobacteraceae bacterium | reverse complement strand
CGGTATCCGGGCCGATCAGCGGCACAATGGCCTTGGCCGCGGCCTCGGTGTCGTACTGCTTAACCGTGAAGAGGACGATGTCGGCCTTGCCTAACGTCGTCGGATTATCGGTCGCGGCGACGCGCCGGAGATGAAGATCGCCGCTTGGTCCCGTCAACGTGAGGCCGTTGGTCCGCAACGCCTCAAGGTGCGCGCGCCGTGCGATGAAATGAACATCTTCGCCGGCGGCGGCGAGCCGCGCGCCAAAATAGCCGCCGACGCCTCCCGCCCCCATGATCGCAATCTTCATGGCTTTCTCGCCGCCCGGTGACGACACGCGTTTGGATGCGCCACCGCCGGCCGCCTGTCAATTTTTGAGCCGAGGGCAAGCAACCTGTTGTCGGCTTGCGCGTCCATTATTTTTCGGCCACAGGTGACCTCAAGCGACGTGAAGCGGGAGGTCGCCATGGGCGCAAATTTCGGCATCGCCGGGATGGATTGGCAGCAGCGCGTCAATTGGGACCGCCTGCGCAAATATCGCACCGAACGGGCCCGCGCGATGATGAAGAAGCACGGCCTGGGCGCGCTCTTGTGCCTGTACGACGAGAACGTTCGCTACATCACCGGCACGCTGACGCCCGGATGGTGCCGGCTCAAGCCGGGCTTGCGCTACGCCATGCTCTGCGGCGACGGCGCCCCGGTATTGTTCGAGCAAGGCGATATCGGTTCTCAGATCGAGCGCCACAGCCCCTGGCTGCCGAAGGAGAACGTGCGCCACTCCTTCGCCTGGATCAAAGGCGCCGCCGGGCCCGCCTCCACCCAGCAGGTGACCAAGTTCACCAATGCGGTGATCGAGGAGATGCGGCGCCACGGCGTCGCCGGGCAAAAGCTCGGCGTCGATTTCATCGACATCAACATGCTCAACGTCTTCAAGGACAAGAACATCGCCTGGGTCGACGGCATGACGCCGATGATGGAGGCGCGCGCGGTCAAGAACGAGGACGAGCAGGAATGCATGCGCATCGTCGGCGCCATCGGCGACGCGACGCACTGGGAATGCATGAAGTTTTTGCGGCCCGGCATTACCGAGAACCAAGTCACCGCGCACCTGATGCAATACCTCTACAATATCCCGGGTATGGAGGACGTCGAGGACGTCATCGTCTCCTCGGGTCCGAACACCTGGCCGAACTGGCGCAATTTTTCCGACCGCATCATCCAACCCGGCGACATCGTGTTCATGGATTTGGCGGCGCTCACCTGGAACGGCTACAAGTCCTGCTATTACCGCACCTATTGCGTCGGCAAGGAGCCGACCAAGGAGCAGCAGGAGACCTACGAGATCGCGCTGAAATGGCTCTACGATTCCATCGCGGCGGTGAAGGTCGGCGCCACGACGCGCGACATCGCGCTCAAATGGCCCTCGGCCAAGGAGACCTGGGGCTACGAGAACGAAGACCAGGCGGCGGCGAACCTGTGGGGCCACGGCCTCGGCCTCGCCCAATACGACCAGCCGGTGATCTCGCGCATCTGGTCGCTCGACCACCCAGTCGAGATCAAGGAAGGCATGACCTTTGCGCTCGAGACCCAGCACGGGAAACGCTTCCGCTACGGCGTGCGCATCGAGGAAATGCTGATCGTGCACAAGGATTCGATCGAGATCGTCTCCAATTTCCCGGTCAAACAGATCACCGTCGTCGACCCGCTGCCGGGCTACGGCGATCACGTCAAGTGAATCGCGCGCGGCGGCGCCGGCCACCCCGGGGCGACGGCACCGCGCGCGGCCGCCGGCCTCATCGACACCGCAATTGCGGCCCGATGGGCGCGCGACGGCCGTCGAGCTTGAAGAAGAAATAGCTGCGCACGGTCGTAGGTCCCGTTGGCGCGTCGAAACGACCGAGCGGCTCGACGCCGGCGAAATAGTGGGAAAGCCCGGCCGGCAGCGAGGCCAGCGGGCAGCGGCTCACATACAAAACCGGCTGCGGCGCCGCGTCGGTGAAAGGGCGGGTAAGTTCGAAATTGTCGGCCGGCACCGACCCCCAGCGCCAATCAAGGATCTGCTCCGGTTGATCGCGCCAGTAATACAGGAGCGCGGCGACATCGTAGCGGTTTTCGGCGACGATCACGCGCGCGCCCAGCCGCCGCGCGAGCCGGCCGGCCGTTTCACCGAGCGAACGCCAGCCCAGCGTCCGGCTGTAAACGTCGCCGTCGGCGAGGAACGGCACATGCACGCGCGTCGCAACGGCGTCGCCGGCGAGCAGCGCGACCTGCACGAACACGCCGCAGGCGATGCTCGCCGCCAACCAATTCCACGCCTCGCTTCGCACCAAAAACGCGACCGCGATCACACCGCCGGAAACAAACGCCGGCGCCGCCCAGTTGGCATTGGCATGGGTCACCAACGCGACGGCCGTGATCAACGCCAGCGGCGGAATGGCAAAGGCGAGCATCAACCGGTCGGCGCGGCCGAGCGCGGGCGAGGCGGCGCGCGCGACGCCCGCCAGCAGGACCGCGAACAGGATCGGGCCGAACACTGCGAATTGCGAGAGCAAAAACTCCAGCGTCCGCAACACGTCGAGGTCGACGCCGCCGCCGCGTATGTTGTCGTCGGTGTGCCGGAAGGTGGTGAAGCCGTTGGCGAAGTTCCACGCGATATTGGGAAGGATCAGCAGCGCCGCGATCGCCAGCGCGATCCATAGCGCCGGCGAACGCACGAAGCGACGGGCGTCGCGGTCGAGCCAAGCGGCAAGCGCAATGCCGAGAAGGAAATAGATCATCGCGTATTTGGCAAGGAGGCCGAGACCGAGCATGACGCCGAGCATCACCGCCCAGCGCCAAGTCCCGCCGGCGACAAGCTTGACATAGGCGAAGAGCGCCAGCGCCCAAAAGAAGAGAAGCGGCACGTCGGTCGAGATGATGCGCGCGGAGAAGGCGGCGCCGGTCGCCAGCCCAATCGACACCGCCGCGAAAAACGCCACCCGCCGGTCGTAAAGTTCGCGCGCCAGTGCATAGACGACGAGGCTCGTGCCGAAATAGAAGATCGGCGCCGGCGCGCGGACGCAGGCTTCGCCGTTGCCGCACGCGTGCGCGGCGGCGGCGATGATCCAGGCGAGCAGCGGCGGCTTGGAGGAATAACCGAAGGCGAGATCGCGCGACCAGGCCCAATATTGCGATTCATCGAAGTATAGATCGACGACCGAGAAATGAAGCCCGATCAGCCGCACCGCCGTCACCGCGGCAAGAAT
>JASHRY010000224.1 GCA_030037105.1 Xanthobacteraceae bacterium | reverse complement strand
GCGCGGTTTTTTCGGCCGGTCGAGCCGCAGCGGCGGAATGCGCACGCTCTGCCCGGCCGCGAGCCTGTTCTGCGGCTGCGCGCGCCGGCCGTCGACGCGCACCTCGCCTTTGCGGATGACGCGCTGGATGTGGGAGAAGCTCAACCCCGGAAAGCGCGCTTCGAGGAAGCGGTCGACGCGCATGCCGGCTTCGTCGGGCGCGACGGTGACGGTCCGGACGCTCGTCGGCGTCGGCGCCAGCGGGACGCTGCCGCTTGCCCTCTCCCCTTGCGGGAGAGCGCGGTCGTTCCGAGCGGAGCGAGGAACGACCGGGTGAGGGGGAGCTTTCAAACCAGGCTTGGGCGCATGAAACCCCTCACCCGGCTCGCGCCTGCGGCGCTCGCCACCCTCTCCCGCAAGGGGAGAGGGGAATTTGCGACGCAACAGATGCTGATGCCTTGGCCCGCCGATCCCTCGGCCGCCGCCCGGCTGCCGCGGCCCGCGGCCGCCTCTCACGAACCGCTCCGCTCTTTGCGCAGCTTCGCCCAATGTTCGAGCCGTTTCCTGATCTCGCGCTCGAAGCCGCGCTCGGGCGGATCGTAGAATTTCTGCCGCCCGAGCTGTTCCGGGAAATAGTCCTGGCCGGAGAAAGCCTCGGGCGCGTCGTGGTCATATGCGTAGCCGGCGCCGTAGCCTTCGCTTTTCATCAATTTGGTCGGCGCGTTGAGGATGTGCTTGGGCGGAAGGAGCGAGCCCGCCTCCTTGGCCGTGCGCATGGCGGCGCCGAACGCCGCATAGGCCGCGTTCGATTTCGGCGCGGTGGCGACGTAGATCACCGCCTCGGCGAGGGCGAGCTCGCCTTCCGGGCTGCCGAGGAAATCGTAGGCGTCCTTGGCGGCATTGGCGACAACGAGGGCCTGCGGATCGGCGAGCCCAATGTCCTCGACCGCCATGCGCACGATGCGGCGGGCGAGATAGAGCGGGTCCTCGCCGGCGTCGAGCATGCGGCAGAGATAATAGAGCGCGGCGTCGGCATCGGAGCCGCGCACCGATTTGTGCAAAGCGCTGATGAGATTGTAGTGGCTGTCCTGCTGCTTGTCGTAGATCGGCGCGCGGCGCTGCACCACCTCCTGCAGGGCTGCGGCGTCGAAGGTCTCGCCGCTACGGGCGGCGCGCCACACTTCCTCGGCGAGCGTGAGCGCGGCGCGGCCGTCGCCGTCGGCCATGCGCAAAAGCGCGGCGCGGGCTTCGGCGTCGAGCGGCAGCGTCTTGCCTTCGATCGCCTCGGCGCGGGCGATGAGTTTCTCCAGCGCGGCGGCGTCGAGCGGCCGGAACACCAGGACGCGCGAACGCGACAGGAGCGGCGCGATCAGCTCGAAGGAGGGATTCTCCGTCGTGGCGCCGACGAGGACGATGGTGCCGTCCTCCATGACCGGCAAGAAGGAATCCTGCTGCGCGCGGTTGAAGCGGTGAATCTCGTCGACGAAAAGGAGCGTTCCCTGCCCGGTCTCGCGGCGCAGCCGCGCCGCGTCGAACACTTTCTTGAGATCGGCGACGCCGGAAAAGATGGCGGAGATCTGCTCGAAATAGTGGTCGGTCGCCCGCGCCAAGAGCCGCGCCACCGTGGTCTTGCCGGTGCCGGTCGGCCCCCAGAAAATGAGCGAGCCGAGCGAGCGCGACTCCAGCATGCGCGTGAGCGCGCCGTCGCCGCCGAGGAGATGATCCTGGCCGACGACGTCGGCGAGCGTGTCCGGACGCAGCTTGTCGGCGAGCGGCCGCGGCGCTCCGCGCTCGAGGCCCGCGGCCGCGAACAGGCTCGGCGCCCTGGATTTGGGACGCGAGCTCATCGCCGCAGCTTCTTTCCCTCTCCCCTTGCGGGAGAGGGTGGCGAGCAACAAAGCTGCGAGCCGGGTGAGGGGCACAACACTTCGCGCGCCAAAGAATCCTCCTCGCCCGACTTCAGCCGGACTGGGTCCGGCTGAAGTCTCCCGCCAGGGGCGAGGTGAAGAAATAGGCGGCTGGGCTCAATCATCCACTGAACATCACCGATATCTGCTGGCCGTGTCGATCTATGGTGATGCGCCATTGCCGGCCGCCGCCATTGGCGATGCGTTCGAGGTCGACGGATCTGGCGATTTTTTGATTGTTGACCGAGACGACGATGTCGCCCTTCTGGAAGCCGATCGACTGCGCCGGCGAGCCGTCGGCCACGGCGGTGATGACGACGCCCTCGGTCTGCGGATCGAGGTGCAGCTCGTCGGCCAAGGCCGGCGAAAGATCGGCGACAGTGGCGCCGAGGAGCGGCGAGCGGCCGCGAATTTTGATCTCGTGGCGCGGCATGTCGGGAAGGCTCTCGAGCGCAACGGCGACCGTCATGGCTCTGCCTTGACGGATCAGGCCGAGCTGCGTGGTGCCGCCGAGCGGCTTGGTGGCAAAGCGATAATCGAAGGCGTTGGAATCCTCGACATCGGCGCCGTCGATGCTGACGATGAGATCGCCCGGCTCGAGGCCGGCGCGCGCCGCCGGACCGCCGCGCGCCACGCTCGCCACCAACGTGCCGCCCGGCCGCTTGAGGCCGAGACTGTCGGCGATCTCCGGCGTGACCTCCTGCAGCTTGGCGCCGAGCCACGGTCGCTTCACCGCGCCGCTGCCGCGCCTGGCGGAAGCGACCACCACGCGCACCATGTTTGCCGGAATCGCAAAGCCGATCCCCTGCGATCCGCCCGAGCGCGAATAGATCGCGGTGTTGATGCCGACCAGCCGGCCGTTGAGATCGACCAGAGCGCCGCCGGAATTGCCGGGATTGATGGCGGCGTCGGTCTGGATGAAGAACTGATAGTCACTGATGCCGACCTGCGTGCGCGCCAGCGCCGAGACGATGCCGTGGGTGACCGTCTGTCCGAGCCCGAACGGATCGCCGATCGCCAGCACCACGTCGCCGACCTTGAGCTCGTCGGAATTGCCGAATTCGAGCACCGGAAAGCGCTCGTGGCCGCCCTTGATGCGCAGAACGGTGAGGTCGCTACGCTCGTCCTTGAGCACGATGTCAGCGTCGAATTCGCGCTTGTCGGCGAGCGAAATCTTGACCTGGCTCGCCCCTTCGATCACGTGGTAATTGGTGACGACAAGGCCGGTGGGATCGACGATGACGCCGGAACCGAGCGAGCGCTCGACCTGCTCGCGCGGCAACACGCCGAAGAATTGGCGGAAGAACGGATCGTTGAAGAACGGATTGCGCCTTTCGACGACGCGGGCGGCATAGACGTTCACCACCGCCGGCGCCACGCGCTCGACCACCGGCGCGAACGAAAGCTGCAGCTCGCCGGACGAAGCCGGGACCCGGCGATCCTCGGCGCCCGCGCCCGGCGGCCACGCCGCCAGCACGAAAAAAAGAGCGGCCGCGAATGAAAGGCGCAAGCGCAGATGCGGCATGGAAAAATCCCGAATCAATGGCGTTCCATATAGGCGCGCAAGCGGCCCTTTAGAAGAGCGCACCGGTGAACTCCCGCTCATCCCCGCTCCGGCGGGAATGCCGATCGTCGGTGGGGTTCGGGATTACGCGGCGGTCGGGGCCGGCGCCTCGGCGCGGGCCTCAACCGGCCCGGAATCCTTGCCCTTGGCCGCCACGTCGCGGTCGACGAACTCGATCACCGCCACCGGCGCCGAATCGCCGTAGCGGAAGCCGGCTTTGAGCACGCGGACATAGCCGCCGTTGCGCTCCTTGTAGCGCGGGCCGATCACCGCGAAGAGTTTCCTGACCATGGCGAGGTCGCGCAACTGCGCGACCGCCTGCCGGCGGGCGTGCAGATCGCCGCGCTTGCCGAGGGTGACCAGCTTCTCGACGACCGGGCGCAGGTCCTTCGCCTTCGGCAGCGTGGTGATGATCTGCTCGTGCTTGATGAGCGACGCGGCGAGGTTCGCCAGCATGGCGCGGCGATGATCCGAGCGGCGGTTGAACTTGCGGTG
>JASHRY010000032.1 GCA_030037105.1 Xanthobacteraceae bacterium | reverse complement strand
ATCCTGATCGCGCTCATCGACGGCTATGACATCGGGGCGATCGCCTTTGCCGCGCCGCATCTGGTGGTTTCCTGGGGCATCCCGCGCAGCGCGCTCGGGCCGGTGCTCAGCGCCAGCAATATCGGCGTCCTGTTCGGGTCGGCGATTTTCGGTTGGGTCGGCGATCGTTACGGCCGCAAGGCGGCGCTGATCGCCGCCAACCTGTTGTTCGGCGTATTCACCTTCGCGGCCGCCTATTCGACCGATCTCACGCAATTGTTCTGGCTGCGGTTGATCGCCGGGCTGGGGATCGGCGGCGTTATTCCCAACGTGGTGGCGATCAATGCCGAATCGGCGCCGCGAAATTTGCGAGCGACGCTTTCGATCATTGCCGCCGGCTTGGTTCCGCTGGGCGGCGCCTTCGCCGGCTTTGTCAGCGCGGCATTGGTTCCGCACTATGGCTGGCCGATTCTGTTCAAAGTCGGAGGGATTGTTCCGATTGTCATCGCGCTTGCCGCCATCGTCGGCCTGCCGGAATCGGTCAAATACATGGCACTGCACGAAAGCCAGCGGCGACGATTGGAAGCACTGATCGCGTCGATCCGCCCCGATTTCAAGGTGCCCGCAAATGCACGCTTCGTCATCGAGGACGAGAAACAGTCGCCGGCCTCCAATCCCGTCTATCTGTTTCACGAGGGCTTATGGCTGATCACGCCGCTGTCCTGGCTGTTGTTCGCGCTCAACCTGATGGGCTTCTACTTCCTGATCAGTTGGACGCCGACGCTGATGGCCGCGGCGAAGGTGCCGCAAGCCATCGCGGCCCTCTCCGGCGCGCTGCTGCAGGTCGGCGGCACGGTCGGCGCGCTGCTGCTGTGCTGGTGGCTGCAGCGGCATCGCTTCCGCGGCATTTCGATCCTGTTCGTGCTCGCCATTCCGGTCGTCGGCTCGATCGGCTTTGCCGGGTTGACTTCGCACGCCGCCCTGCTGACGGCGACATTCTTCGCCGGAGTCCTGGTGCTGGGAATCCAGACCGGCATCAACGTCGTCGGCGCCATGCTCTACCCGACATCGTTGCGCGCCAACGGATCGGGATGGCAACTCGGCATGGGCCGGTTCGGATCAATCGTCGGGCCGCTCGTCGGCGCGCTGTTTGTCGGTCTTTCGGTCGAGAAACTGTACATGTGGTCGGCGCTGCCGTTTGCCGTCGGCGCCGTTGTCTGCTTCGTCATCTATGTACTCAACACCGCACGCCTCGAGGCGCATCCGGAGCTGCAGAGGGCGCAGTAGCGCGGCGCCAGCGACAGTCGTCAATCATATATTTCCCTTATTGCCTCCAATACATGTCCCTCTTCATTGTTGGCGGGGACGATTATCTTGTCATCATGCCCCGGAAAGATGCGCATCGCGTATTTGTCCATCATGCGCCTGGTCTTGACCGCAGAGTGCGCCCACTTGGTGGGATCATGGTTGAGGATGCTTGGAATGAAAGGTTTGCCCCAATTATGAGTCATGTAAATGTGATCCGAGGCGAGCAAAATCCATCCGGTATTTTCCAATTTGAGGGCAACGCCCATAGTACCCCAAGTGTGGCCGGGGAAGCTTACCGTCCATATGCCGGGATATATTTGCTGATCGCCAAATACCAGGGTGGCACGATCCGGCAACAGGCAGCCAAAATCACGCCTGGTGAAGCCCTGCTGACTGGTGAGGCCCCATAAGGTCAGATCGTCGTCGCGGATGAGTCCGCCTTTGACCTGAACGGCGCCGCGCAATTCATCCTCATGCACGATAATCCGCGCTTTGCTCCTGGCGAAGAGCGAGGTGTTACCGGCATGGTCGGTATGGAGATGCGTCAGGATCACGTCCTTGAAATCGTCCGGTGTTAGGTTGAGCTGTTTGAGTCGATCGACAAACAATTCGTCGGCCTCGGGATGGTATGGCATCGCGCTCGGGTAAAATGCATGCTTCCAATCCGAGCGGGTACTCGCGCTCATACCGGTGTCAATCAGCAGCAGGCCGTCGGGATGTTCAATGACGTAGGTGTAGATCGGATGCGTGATAATCCGACCATCGGCATCGAGGCTGGCGCCGCAATGGTGCCCCTTGTGCCGATTGTAGACCTCGAGCTGCTGCGGATGACCCGATGCGACCAACTGGAAATCCAGCGACGTGTGACCGCATTCGACGACTCTTACCGTTATTTTTGCCATTTAGACGCTCTCTTGCTGCATTGATTCGAACTGCTATTTCAGCCCCGGGTGCAACTGGATCAATCCGATCAAGACGCCGCCGGTGCTTTTGGGATGGACGAAAGCGTGCCAGCCCCGCGAATCTTCGAAAGGGTCGCCGACAATCTTTCCGCCGATGCTCTCGACTTGCCTGCAGGCGTCCTGAAGGTTCTCCACCTGGAAGCAAACGTGATGCAAACCCGGGCCGTGCGACTTGAGAAATCTGTGCAAGTGCGACGTCTCATCGGACGGGCGGATCAATTCAAAGCGGACGTCATTTGGCCCCTCGTAATAGGTCGACACGACTCCTTGACCGTGCAGATTTTCCGTTCCTCCTTCCTTGAGCCCGAACAGATTGAGGATCTTTGCCGGCAGTTCCGTATCCGCCACACACCAGGAGACGTGTTCATATCCCAATACCTTGATCATTGCCGCTCCTTTTCCATCCCCGAAGGGCTGTCCGCCGGCGGACGATTCCGTGACCGGCCGCCGGAGGCGTCGTTGCGCGGGCCAGCTTTCGCCTCGGCCGTTTGCCGCAGGTCCGATGCGCCCTTGCCGTCGCCGACGATTTCCCTGATCTTGGCCTTGTCGAACTTTCCTACGGCGTTAGCGGGGAGAGAGCGCAGCACCGACCAGGTCTTGGGTATTTTATAGCGCGAAAGCTTGAGCCGACATGCCGCCTCGGCTGCCGCAAGAATTGATTCCGCACTTCCTTCAGAAGCGGCAATCACGGCATGAACGCGTTCACCCCAATGATCGTCCGGCACTCCGATCACGCACGCGTCGGAAACGCCCGGCACCCGCCGCAACACGTCTTCGATCTCGTTCGGGATGACATTTTCGCCGCCGGATTTAATGAGCTCTTTCTTTCGCCCCACGATGTGAATCAGGCCGTTCTCATTGCGCCGGGCGAGATCGCCCGAATGAAACCAGCCGCCTGCCATCGCCTCGCGCGTCGCCTCGGGCTTGTTCCAATATCCGAGCATGAGGCACTCGCTTCGATAACAAAGCTCGCCAACCTGCCCTTCGCCCACCATCTGGTTGTTGCCATCGAGAAGGGCGACGGTCATTCCCGGGGCCGGATAGCCGACCGCGGTCGGCTCTTTCTCGATCTGGTCTGGCTCGCTATGGACGATGATGGTCGAGGTCAACTCGGTCTGGCCGACAATATCGATCACTTGCGCGCGGCGGAATGTTGCCAGGAGCTGCTGTCGCAGCGGCAGGCTGAGCGGAGCACCGGCGGAAATAATCAGCCGCAAGCCCTCGATTGCCGCGGGCTCGATTCTCTTCTCCGCGACCTTATCGACGATCCTCCGGCTCATCGTCGGAATGAACCATGTAATCGTTCCGAAGCCGCGAGCGATGGACGAAAGCACCTCGTCGGTGTCGAATTGCGGCAGCAAATGAACGGTCTGCCCGAAATGCAGTCCCGTCACCGAGTAGGCGAGCGCGGCGCCGTGGTACAGCGGCCCGGAAACCAGCCAGCTGTCCTCGCGGCTGAAGCCTTGCGGCGCCAGCGATTGGATGGTGTTGTCAGCCATGGTCAGGTAGCCGGCCTGACACAATACGACCCCTTTCGGTTTGCCTGTCGTGCCGCCGGTGTAGAGAATAAACGCGGGCTCACGGTCGCCAACGGCGAAGTTCGGAGCCTCGCCGCTGCCGCCCTTGACCCAGGTCGCGAGTTCGCCGGAATCCGCGGCAGGCCCATAAGTAAAAACGTCCAGGCCGTTAAACAACGAGCGGTCAAAACTATCGACAAATTCAGTTGATATCGCCGCCGATTTCGGCGTTGCGTCTGCGATGATGTATCCGAGCTCCTCCTCGTTGGCATTATAATTCAGCGGCACCAAGATAGCGCCAATGCGGGAAACCGCGTAATACAGCGACAACGTGTCGAGGTAATTGCGGCCGAGCATGCAGATCCGGTCGCCGCGAACGACGCCTCTGTTCAACAATTCGTTGGCAATGCAATTCACGCGCGCTTCGAACTGGCGATAGGTCAGCGTCCATCCCGTTTGGATATCGTGCAACGCCACCCGCTTCGGGAAGTTGATCGCGTTGCGCTCCAGGTCTTCGCCGAGCAGCCTGCGCCGGTTCGTCCGGACGAACTCGGGCGCGCTCGAAATGTCTTTCCACTCGAAGGCGCTCACACGACCTCTCCCTCCGATTTGACATGCGCGTCACCGAAATAATGACTCGTTATCTCCTCGAAATTCACCGCCGCCTGCATGGACCCGCGCCAAACCGGCGAACCGGTGGCCATGACGATACAGTCCTCGGCGACGGCCGCCGCAACCTCGATATTCTGTTCCACCAGCACGAGTGAGGTCGCGCCCTGTCTTATCGCCAGCAGAATGCGGATCAAATCACGGACAATGCGCGCGGCAAGCCCCGCCGAGGGCTCGTCAAGCAACAACATCACCGGGTTGGTCGCCAAAGCACGTCCGATCGCCAGCATCTGCTGCTCGCCGCCGGAAAGCGTTCCTGCTAATTGCTTGCGGCGCTCCGCAAGCTTGGGGAACAGATCGTAGATGTCATCGAGCAATGTTCGGCCGCGGGCATGTCCGGCATGCATGGCCGCCTCCAATGTCTCCTCAACGCTGAAGCCCGGGAACAGGTCGCGCCATTGCGATACCAGGGCGAGGCCTTGCAACGCGACCTCGTCTGCACTTGCATTGGTGATATCCTTGCCGCAGAAGCGAACGCGGCCGGACGTCTTTGGCAGGAAGCCGGCGATTGCTTCCACCGCGGACGTCTTCCCGGCGCCGTTGGGGCCGAGCAGTGCCACCGCATGGCCGGCGGCGACGGAAAACGATAAATCCCGCACCGCCTGAACGCGTCCATAGGCCACCCCGAGGTCGTTCACTTCAAGCAGCACTGACGGCCGTCTCCCCGAAATATTCGCGACGAACTTGCGGCAACTTGATAACCTCTTCGGCAAGACCCTCGGCCAGGACGCGTCCGGCGGCCATAACCGAAATGGTCCTGCACAGCCCGCGCACAAAACCGATATTGTGCTCGATCAACAGCATCGTGATGCCACGCTCGAAATTGAGCCGTCGCAGCAAATCGGCGATGCGCGCTTCTTCGTCCCGGGCAATCCCGGATACCGGCTCATCGAGCAGGATGAGCTTGGGTCGGGAAACAATCGCGCGGGCAATTTCCAGACGCCGTTGATTGCCAAGCGAAAGATTCGCCGCGCGTTCGTTGCAAAGGTGATCGATGCCCACCTCGGCGAGCGCCGTCCGCGCCTCTTCCGCCGCTCTTTTCGCGCCAGTCGTATTGAGGACGTCCTGTAGGCTCGCACCGAGCGCCTGTGTTACGCTGTTCTTGCCGCGTCCAAGGATGACGTTGTCCAGGCAGGAAAGTTCGCCGAACACGGCAACGTGCTGGAAAGTTCTCGTTACTCCGTGAGCTATGCGGTCGAGCGCCGAGAGATTGTCTACGCGCGATCCAAATAGATTGACAGCGCCCGAGTTCGGCCGGATGAAGCCGGAGATTATATTGAAGAGCGTCGTTTTACCGGCGCCGTTGGGACCTATAAGGCCGTGAATGGCGCCGACCTCCACTTGAATATTGACATCGTCGACTGCGACCAGGGCGTCGTAGCGTTTGCTTACGCTTTCAGTCGCCACCGCGATCGCCCGGCGGGACATCGAGCTTGACGACACGTCCCGCGCCACGATCGCCGCTTCCGGCCCGATTTGCAGGGCGGCCGAGTTTGCAGCCGAAATGTCGCGTGCGCGCAGCTTTATCAGCCCAACGATGCCTTGCGGAAACGCGACCATGGCCGCGATCACGAGCGTAGCGACGACGAACTCCTGATATTGACCCAACGCTCGCAATGTTTCCGGCAACAGGCGAAGAAGCGCGCCGCCAATCAGGCCGCCCCAGATGCTGGTCATACCGCCAACGATCGGATATCCAAGCGCAATAATGGATTGCGTCAGGCCGAAACTTTCGGGATCAAGAATACGCACGCGCGGCGCCATCAACGCGCCGGCGAAGGCCAGCGCGCCGGACGAAATCGCAAAGGCGGCGACATGAAAGCGCGCGACATCGACGCCAAATGCTTGCGCCGCAACCTCCGAGGCGCTGATCGCCCGCAGGGCTTTGCCGAAACTGCCATTGAGCAATGCGCCGAGAAGCGCCACGGCGACGGCGCCAAGAAGCGTGATCAACAATAACGCGGCGAGATCCGACGATAATGCATGGCCAAGAATCTCGGTGCGGGGAACACGGAGTCCCGCGGCTCCGCCGGTCAGATCCGACCATTCGCGAATGCCGGTCATGACCACAAATTGAAACATCATCGTCACCATGGCGAGATAGTGGCCGCGAAAGCGCGTGCACGGCAACGCCAGAACGATACCGGCAACCATTCCGGCGGCGACGACGACCGGCAGCGTAAGGAGATAGTCGAAACCGGCGCCGCGCATCAGGATGGCAGAGCTGTACGCGCCAACGCCCATCATCGCAGCGGTAGCCAGCATGATCACGCGAGAATATCCGACGATCATGATCAGACTCGTCCCGACCAGGCAGCTCACGACCAGAAGCGCAAAAAGATATTGATAATAGCTACCGACGAATGCGCCGGCGCATCCGATCGCCAGGATGAAGACGACCGGGCCGAGCACGCCGCCAATGAACGGCAAACGTCGCGCCTTAAACACGGCGCAGTCCCTTTGGCGCGAACAAGCCCTCCGGTTTGAAAATCAGAACCGCCAAAACCAGGAGGAAAGTCAAAGGATTCTTGAATGCGCCGGAAATGTAGGCGGCGGTGTAGGTTTCGAGCAGCCCGAGCAAGAGACCGCCGAGAAGCGCGCCGACAAGGCTGTCGAACCCGCCGATGATCGCCGCGACGAAAGCCGGCACGATCGTCGTCGCCGCAAGCTCGGGCGATACGCCCAGCCGCGGCGCCGCGAACACTCCGGCGAGGCCCGCCAAACAGCCACCAAAAAACCACGTCTGCGCGTAGATCCTGTTGACGGAATACCCGCAAAGCTGAGCGCCGCGAATACTCGCAGCCATAGCCCGCATCGCCCTGCCGACGCGGGAGCGTGCGAAGAGGTAAGCGCCCGCCAACCCGAACGAGAGCGCACCACCGACGATCCAACCGGTTTCCGCGGTCACAATCAGCGGCCCGAACCGCAACGATGCCCCCGATACCGCGGACGGCACGGGCAGCACCTCCGACTCGAAGACGAAGCGCATCAAATTACTGAGAAGGATTGACACGAATACGGTAGTAATGACCACCGTAAACGCATCGGCCACGCGGATGCGCCGGAACAGCACATATTCCGTGACGGCGGCGAGCAGCCCCACGGCCGGGGGAACGAGCAGATAGACGAGCCAGTAGGGCAGTCGGAGCGTCACGACGCCGACATAGGCGCCGTAGCTTCCCAGCATAATGTAGGCGCCGTGCGCGAAATTGACCGTTTTCGTCGCTTTGTGAATAACGACCAGGCCCAGGGCCGACAACGCATAAACCGCGCCGATCCGCAGGCCGCCCACGGAGAGTAACAGCAGCTCCATCATCGGCGGCTAGCCCCGCACGGGTTACTTTGATACCACGCGCCAGGTGCCGTTTACGACCTGAATAGTTGCGTATCTCGTATTTCCATCCCGTTGGTCAGGCGAAAACGACTCTGGAAAAATCACATCGGAAGCATAGGGACCAAAATCGGTCGGCTTCACTTTCTTGAGATTTTCCCAAACCGAGATCAGCTTGCTCCAGGAAAGGTCATGCCCGGTTTGTTTGAGGGCATAGGCGAGCACGTACATGTCGCCGTAGCCGTCGATGTCCACATAGCTCGGACGACCGGCAGTCGGCTGCCCGTAGGCGGTCCGCCACTTTTGCTCGAAGCTCCGCATTGCCGGGGCCGAATCGTCGAAGAAATAGGGAAACATCCAGATGCTGCGGGCACCGTTTGCGGCGGACCCGGCGACCTGCGGAACCGACGGAGAGATCGCGGCGACTGAGACAACCCAGGGCACGCCGGTGAGGCCAAGCTCCGGCGCCTCTTTCATCGCCCGGCCGGCTTCGGCGCCGTTACCCAGGAAGACAACGACATCCAGTTTCTTTCCCGCGACACCGACGATCTGGGCGGTAAAATCGACGGCTCCCAGATCGAATGATTGCACCGTCGCGACGTCTATTCCCAAGTCTTTGAGGTGCGGCAAAAGTCCTTTCAGTTCCGCTTGAGGAAACTCGTAGGTGCCGACCATTATCCCTGCGGTTTTGGGCTTGGGAGTCGAATGAGCGATCTCCTCGGCAAAGAACTTGGACAGGAGGCGCACATCCGGATAGACGCCGCTGAAAATGTTCTTACCGAACGGCACGCGAATTTTTGGCGTGGCGCCGACGATGTTGTAGGCCGGTATGCCGATTGCTCGCAAATAATCGGCGGCCGCGGCGGCTCCGGTGCTGCCGGATCCCAGCACGATGACAAAAACATGATCCTCTTCAACGAGCTTCTTGGCGGCGGCGAGCGCTTCGGCGGGCGTTTGCGCGCCCTCAAAAATCATGCGCAGCTTGCGGCCGTTGACGCCACCGTTGCGGTTGATCTCGTTGACCGCCAAGTTAAGCCCATCGCGGGCGCTCAAACCTATCCACGCGTTTGCTCCCGTCAACGGCCCGAACGCGCCGATCAAGATCTCCGAACCGGAAATGCCTTGCGTCTGATTGGCGGCCTGCGCGAAAGCCCGTGAACCCGCGAATTGCCCGGCAAACGAAAAGGCAATCATTAATGTTTGACGGCGCGTGACGCTCATGACTCGTCTATGTTCGAATGCTGATGACGGGCACAGGCACAATGCGAAATGCCTGCTTTGCGGTTATACAGTTTTACTCGTCGATAATTTGCCTTATAAACTGTTGCCGAAGTACATCTCGCAGTCAAGGCCCTCTTGGGCGGTGACTGCCGCCTGAAGTTGCAGCGCCCCATGAAGCCGACCGCCGACACGCGACCGCTCGCGGGAAAATCGGGATGGGTCGGACGCGCCGTGCCGCGGCGTGAAGACGCAAGCCTTCTCCGCGGCGCGGCAAAATTCATCGATGATGTGCCGACCGCCGCGAATACGCTGGAGCTGGCAATTTTGCGCAGCCCCCATGCGCACGCGCTCATCAAGGCTATCAGGACTGACCGCGCTGCCAAGCTGCGCGGCGTGAGCGCCGTTATCGTCGGAAGCGAGATCGCGACGCTGTCGAACCCGATCCCGAACGCGCTCAAGGCGCCGGTAACTTACTATCCGATAGCGATCGACCGCACGCGCTATGTCGGCGAGCCGGTCGCCCTGGTCCTGGCCGAAAGCCGCTATATCGCCGAGGACGCGCTCGATAACATCGATATCGATTACGAGACGCTCACACCGGTGGTCGATCCGGAATTGGCCGCGGCTCCGGATGCACCGGTCCTTCATGAGCGGCTCGGCCAAAACGTTGTGCATCACAAAGATTTCGTGTTTGGAAATCCGGATCTCGCATTTTCTCATTGCGATCGGGTGGTCAGCATTGATGTCCGATATCCGCGCATCATGTCGACACCCATCGAAACTTACGGAGTGATTGCCGAATACGACCCCGGAGACGATCGTTATTCGATCTGGTCCAACTTCCAAGGGCCGTTTATCGGCCATCCCATCATTGCCGGCGCTCTGAGGACGCCGAGCGCCCGCGTCCGCATGATAAGCGCGCCGACGAGCGGCGGAAGTTTCGGCGTCAAATGGGGAGTGTTCTCCTACATCATCCTCGTCGCGCTCGCGGCCAGGATCGCCAGGGCCCCGGTGAAATGGATCGAGGATCGGGCTGAGCATCTCGCCGCGTCGAGTTGCTCGACGGACCGCATCAGTCATTTGGAGGGCGCGTTTTTGCGTGATGGCCGACTGCTCGGCCTGCGCGTGCGCCAACTGGAAAATGTGGGCGCCTATCTTCGACCGCCGGAGCCATCGACGCTATACAGGACTCACGGAAACCTGAACGGGCCCTATGACGTCGGCAATATAGCGGTCAGCAATACTGTGGTCTTGACCAACCAAATGCCAACCGGACTCAATCGCGGTTTCGGCGGACCGCAATATTACTTCCCGCTCGAGCGTCTGATGCACGAAGCCGCCCGACAACTCGACATCGATCCGCTGGAGTTGCGCCTGCGCAACTTGGTGCGTCCCGAGCAAATGCCTTATGAATGCGCGTCGGGGGTGCTTTTCGACGGCGGAGATTATCCTGCGACGGTCCACCATGCGGCCGATTTGATACGTTACAACGAGTTGCTGAGCGAGCGGGAACGGGCGCGCGCCGACGGAGAATTATACGGCATCGGCATGGCCGTCTCCGTGGAAAGCTCTGCCTCCAGCCTCGCCTATGTGAATGTCGCTTTGCCGCACGACGAGACCGTGCTGGACAAATCGGGCGGCGTCGCGCGGGCGACGATCGCCGCCGATCCTGGCGGCCAGATCGTGCTGCGGCTTCCGACCGTCCCCGCTGGCCAAGGTCACGTGACCGCGCTCGCGCAGATCGTCGCTGACGAACTGGGCGTCACGCCCGACGACGTCGAAATAATAACAGCGATCGATACCAGCCTGAGCGATTGGTCCATCGCCTCGGGAAACTATGCCAATCGCTTCTCCGGGGCGGACACCACCGCGGCTGTTCGTGCGGCGCGCCAAATGGCGGCCAAGTTCAAGAGATTGGCGGCGGCGAGGCTCAGCAGCACGCCGCAACAGATCGAGCTGCGCGACGGCCGGGCAAGGGTCATCGGACGCAACGTCGATGTCAGCCTAAAACGGCTCGCGGCATGGACGCACTGGGATTCCGCGCAACTGCCCGAGGGCGAGTCGGGCGGTTTCACCGAGGTCGGGACATTCACGCCGACCGCTCTACGACCGGCAGACAGCCAAGGACGCGTCTCAAGTTCGTTGTCTTCCACGCTGATGTGCGACATTGCCGCCATCCGCGTGTGTCGGAACACCGGACGGATAAAAGTCGTCCGCTACGCGGCCGTGCATGACGTCGGCCGCGTCATCAATCCCGCGCTGCTGGAGGGCCAGGTGCGTGGCGGCTTCGCCCACGGTTTCGGCGCCGCGATGATGGAGCGCATCCGTTATGACGCGCAAGGTCAATTACTTACCGGAACGTTTGCCGACTATCTATGCCCCACCGCCGCCGACATTCCGCCTCTGGAGCTTGGACATTCGGCTTACCCGACCGATCGCAACGAGACTGGAGCACGTGGGCTCGGCGACGGCAGTTCGATGAATGTGCCGGCCGCGATTGCCAATGCGTTGTGTGACGCGATCGGCCGCAGCGATCTCGCCCTTCCATTTACGCCGAGCCGTGTGTGGAGTTATGTCAACGGCCTCGATCCGGATGAGCGTCAGGCCGCGAAGCCGGAATCCCCCGCGGCGGCCTCGCTCTCGCACGAAACCGGCGCCGGCGAATTGTCCGGGCAAGGCGAAGTGTCGTTACCGAAACCCCCGGCCGAGGTTTGGGCAACGCTGTTCGACCTGGAGGGGCTTCGCCGAATAATTCCAGGCTGTCGCGAACTGCGCGAACTCGAGTCCGACCGCTTTGAGGCGAAACTGGTCATCTCCGTGGCTGGCATCCGGTCGAGCTACGTGGCCCGCATCGCGCTATCGGATAAGGTCGAACCGAAGTCACTGCGGATTTCCGGCAACGCCAAGGGCACGCTTGGTCACGGCAGCGGGGAAGCTCACATCCGACTCGATCCCACGGGTGGAGGCACCCTGCTCCATTATTCCTATCGCGCCAAGATTGGCGGCCGAATCGCCGGCGTCGGCCATCGCATGCTTGGCGGCGTGGTGAATCTTTTGGCCAAGCAGTTCTTTTCCGGATTGTCGCGGCATCTGGATCGCTCCGACGCCGATTCGATGAGCGCGGGCATCCGCCGAGTCTTGGGCAGGTTGCTGCGGGCATTGCAATGAAGCCCGCGGCGTTCGCCTATGTCGCGCCAACTACAACCGCCGAGACCCTCAAAGTTCTCGCAGAGCACGGGCCGGACGCACGCATCATCGCCGGCGGCCAGACGTTGGGGCCGATGCTGAACATGCGCATCGTGACCCCGAGCGTTCTCGTCGATATCAATCGAGTGACGGATTTCCCCGGGCTTACAATCGAACAGGGGCGGATCCGTTCAGGCGCTCTTGTTCGTCAGCGTGAAGCACTTGAAAATTCGGATATTGCAAGAGTGCTGCCCATTTTGCGCACCACTCTGAGGCATGTCGGCCATTACCAAACGCGCACAAGAGGCACGTTGTGCGGGTCGATTGCCCATGCCGACCCGACCGCCGAGTTGCCCTTGCTGCTGCTGACGCTCGGCGGTTCGGTTCTGCTCGCCTCCCGGCGGCGGCGGCGAACGTTGGCGGCCGCCGACTATTTCCTGGGATCGCTGACGACGGCTCGCGAGCCCGAGGAAATGATACTGGCGCTCGACTGGCCGATACCGGCCGACACAACCAGATACTTTTTCGAGGAGATCACCGTTCGCCACGGGCATATCGCGGTGGTCGCCTGCGCAGCTTCAGCGCGTCTCACATCGACCGGCGGCGTGGCGTCGCTTTCACTGGGAGTGACTGGCACCGCAGACCGCCCGACCCTCATCGACACCCAAAATTTCCTTGGCGCCAAGCCTGACGCGAACTGGTGCGCCGCACTGGTCGAGCACGTCAGGAACAGTATCGATTACATCGATGATATTCACGGGTCGGCGACATATCGCCGGCACGTCGCCGGCTGGCTCGTCGAACGCGCGCTGATGCAGGTGACCAGCCGCAAGTCGGGAACAGCCGAATGAAAATCATAGACGGTCAAGAGCACGTCGAGGTCTCGATGCTGCTTAATGGCCAAGCGGTCCACGCCCGATGCACGCCGCGCATGCACCTTGCCGATTTCCTGCGGCACCAACTGCACAAGACGGGTACACATGTCGGATGTGAGCACGGCGTCTGCGGCGCTTGCACCGTATTGATCGACGGCAAGGCCAGCCGCTCCTGCCTCGTCTACGCGGTTCAAGTGGACGGCGCCGCGATCACGACGGTCGAGGGTCTTGCTACCTCTTCCGAACTCTCGCCTCTTCAGGAGGCATTCCGAGACCATTTCGCGCTTCAGTGCGGCTTCTGCACTCCAGGGATATTGATGTCGGCGATCGACTTTATCCGACATACTCCCCTTCCTAGCGAAGAAGAAATCCGCGAAATGCTCAGTGGTCATCTGTGCCGATGCACCGGCTATGAAGCAATCGTTCGCGCAATCATGGCGTCCGCGCGGGTGGCGCGGGAGTTGGCTGGAGAATCGCCAACGCGTCCGCCTATTCCAGAGCGGCGATAGTCTGGATTTCAAAGAGTTGTCCGGGTTTGAAGAGCTTGACGACCTCGACCAGAGTGGCTGTCGGAAAATTGTTCGGAAAGAACTCCGCGCGCACCCGAGCGATCTCGCGATATTGGCGGATGTCCGTCACATATTCGGTGGACCATAAAATATCGGAGAAGGTGGCACCCGCTTCGATCAGGATGTCTCTCAGGTTTTCGAAGGCAAGTCGGGCTTGTTTCGCCGGATTTTCGGGCGCGACGATATTGCCGTCTGCATCCCAGCCGCAGACGCCGGATACAAAGAGCAACCCTGACTTCTTGTGCACTACCGCCGGCGTAAACTGGTATTTCCGATCTACCGGCTTGGCCGTGTAAATGTTCTTGCACTTCATGCCGGGTTTCCCTGACGCCGCCCGCAGAAGTTGACACAAAATAGTTTATTCATCAAATCGTTTACAACACGATCCAACTTCTATAACCGAATAGCTTAGAAGATTTAACTACGGAACCCCGACATGCAGAAGAAGACCGCAGGGGTAAGCTCGGAGGCGGGCAATGGCGGAATTCGGCGAAAAAACCACGTTTGAAAGCAACGGCGGCAGGAAGCGATCCGGCTCAGGCGTGCAGCCGGCCGTCGCCGCGAACGGTCAGACCCCGCCGGGCGACAGCCTCCGCCCGATGGAAGGCGTCGACTATGACGTATTGGTTGATCTCGCGGGATTCTGGCTGCGCCGACTGTACATGATTGTTCTTAAATCCTTTGACAAACATCTTACCGAAATTCAGATGCGGCCGGTGGAAGCAGCGGCCTTGATTCTCCTTCGCAGCAACCACGATCTCACGCAAAACGCTCTCGCCGGCGCGCTGGCGACGGATCAGTCCTCGATGGTGGGGATTTCGACGAGGTTGGAGGAGCGCGGCCTCATTGAACGCCGGCGGCAGTCGAACGATCGGCGGTTTCAAATACTCAACCTCACGCCGGCAGGACGCAAGACGACTGCGATCGTCGAGAGGCGGCTTCGTACCCACAATGAAAATATCCTTCGTAATCTATCTGCGGAGGAACGCCGGTCTTTCTTTAAGCTGCTGATCAAGCTCGTCGACTAGCCAAGGCCCGGGCTCAATTAATTAAGCCACCAGACTTCTCATAAATGCAGGCAGCATCACAAGTCGCCATGGAGGGATGGCGAACGAGCGAATCGCGCAAGTCATTAAAAATCGATTGTCACCTATGGGGAACGAAGAATGACCAGGAAATATCTTGGTGGTGCCCGTGGAGGGAATCGAACCCACACTCCTTGCGGAACACGATTTTGAGTCGTGCGCGTCTACCAGTTCCGCCACACGGGCATGGACCTTTATCTATATCTTCAGCCGCCGTTTTCGGCAAAAGAAAACCGGGACCCGCAGCTATTGCGGCAAGCGCGGCGCGGGCTTGCATCCACCATCAGGATCGGCGAATTACGCTGAAGCAGAGAGAGAGCGATGAAGCCGACTTTCGCCGAGCAATTGCGCCGAGAACCGGCCGCCGCCGCGGCGCTGGCAGTCTTTGTACTCAGCTCAGCGACGCTCGTCGCCGCTTGGTATTTCGAATTCGTGCTCAAGTTCCCGCCCTGCCCGCTCTGTCTCGAGCAGCGCCTGCCCTATCACATCGTCATTCCGCTTTCGCTGCTGCTGGCAATCGCGGCGCTGGTGCGCGCGCCGCCGAAGCTCGTTGCCGTCGGCTTCCTCGCCATCGCCGCCGCCTCCCTTTGCGGCGCCGCGCTCGGCGCCTATCATGCCGGGGTCGAGTGGCATTTCTGGGCCGGTCCGGCCGATTGCTCCGGCCCGGTGACCGATTTCAAGTCGCACGGGCCGCTGCTCGATCAGTTGCAGTCGATCCACGTGGTGCGCTGCGATGAAGCAGCGTGGCGCTTCCTCGGCCTCTCGCTCGCCGGTTACAACGTCCTCATCTCGATCGCGCTGGCGGTGATCGCGGTGTTTGGTTTGTTCGCGCGCAAGCACGCCCAGCGCTGATCCGGAAAAAGCCGCCCGGGCTCGATCCGATGGAACCCGTTTCCCGGAAAAGCATTATGCGCCATGAAGGGTGCTGAAGCGCCCAATTTGACCTGAAGCGATTGTGTCCGAGGCCATGCTTTATGCCGCAACCTGGGACCCCTCGATCGCGGATTGTAGCTATGACGCCCCGATAAGCCGAGGCGAATGCTTTATGCCGCAACCTGGGACCCCGCGATCGCGGGGTCCCTCAGGCCACTGGCGTGGCGCACGATGTTCGAGTAGGCTTCCGTTGCGGATAATAGGTTGCAGGTGCCGACTTGACCCGCACTTCTGCAGAGTACAATTCCGCGCAGGAGAACAACCATGGGTTTATTGGACGAGCTCGGCCTTGGTGGTGCGATCCAGGGCGCCTTGGGCCAGGTTGAAGCGGCGGCGTTGCCCACGCTCATCAACACCGTGTTGGCAAAGACGCAGTACCACGATCTCAATGGACTCGTTGCCGCGTTGCAACAGGGCGGCCTCAATACCCAAGTCCAGTCTTGGCTTGGCTCCGGCCGCAATCTGCCGATAACAGCGGATCAATTGAAGGCGGTTCTCGGAAACGCCCAGGTGCAGGAATTCGCCCGCCACCTGGGAGTGCCGGTCGACCAGACGCTGTCGCTCCTCGCCAAGTATCTGCCCGATGTCGTCGACAAGGCGTCGCCGAACGGGACGCTACAGCCGGCCACATAACGCCGACCTCTGTTTTCGCTGATAAAGCAATGCAAGGGAGAGAAACATGAAAACGATCGTCATCGTTCTCGCGTCATTTTGTTTCGTCGCGACCGCGGCGATGGCGGATGATAGCTGCAAGGTCCAAGCGGCCGGCAAAAATCTGCACGGCGCCGCTTTGACGAGCTTCGTGAAAAAGTGTTGCAAGGATCAGGCCGCTGCGCAAAAGCTGCATGGCGCAGCGGAGACGAGCTTCACCAAAAAGTGCGTCGCGGACGCTTCCGGCAGTTGAGAATTCTCGATCGAGGCGCCCGGGTCGGGCGCCTCGGCATTCACGCTCTCGGCACAGGAGAATTGCCGTCATGAAAACCCATGTCTTGATCGCGTCTGGAATTTTCCTCGTCGCTCTCGCCAACGCCGCCGCATTGGTTCCGGCGCAGGCCCTTTCGATGAAAGAGTGCAGCGCCAAGTACAAAGCGGCCAAGGCGGCCGGAACTCTCAACGGCATGAAGTGGAAAGACTTCCGCAAGGCGCAATGCGGCGCCGAAGCGACCGCGGCGCCGGCGGCGGGAACGCCGCCCGCGGCCGAAACGAAGCCAGCTTCGCCGCCGCCGACAACGACGACGGCCGCGCCGCCGGCAAAGCCGGTCTCGGCCGGCCGTCAGGCCATGATCGCGCGCGAGCGCGCCTGCGGCGCCGAGTGGAAGGCCGCCAAGGCGGCCGGAAAGATCCCTGCCGGGCAGAAGTGGCCGCAATATTGGAGCGAATGCAATAAGCGCAAGAAAGCGGAAGGGATGTGAGCACCCTGAAGGCGCTCCGAGGCATGATCCGGAAAAGCGGGCGCCTATCTCCCGAAAGGATCAGGCACCGCCCCAACGCCGAGCGCGATCCGGTTTCGATATAGACCGAGGAGAGCGCTTCACGCGCTTCCGAACGATGCAAAATGGTGGGCGGTGCAGGGATCGAACCTGCGACCCCATCCATGTCAAGGATGTGCTCTCCCGCTGAGCTAACCGCCCGCTGCTTGACCTTCGATTTAGCGTTGCGGTGCCACCGGGGTCAAGGCGGCACTCAAATCAGAACTTGACGCGATCGGCGCCCTTGAGGCCGAGCAGGGCGCGCGCCTCGGCGGGCGTGGCGATCTCATAGCCGAGATCCTCGACGATGCGGCGGATCTTCGCGACCTGCTCGGCATTGCTCTTGGCGAGCTTGCCCGGCCCGATATAGAGCGAATCCTCGAGGC
>JASHRY010000223.1 GCA_030037105.1 Xanthobacteraceae bacterium | reverse complement strand
AATCGACCGCCAATCCTGGCCAAGCCCGAGCGCGTCGACGAGTTCGAGCAGCGTCAACTCGCCTTCGAAGCGAACAACGCTGTCGATTTCGGGGACTAGCCTTAATGTATCGGTATAGCTCAAAGTGGGAAAATGTCCGCCCATCGTGAAGTGAGCGGTGACACCGCTTGATCGCAGCGAACGGATCACTGTAGCGTAGCGCTTGATATAGAATTGGAAGATTAGCGAGAAGCCGACGAGGATCGGGTCCAGAGCGCGGAGCGCGGCCAGGATATTTTCGAAACTGTCCTCGAATTCGAGAAGCTCCACCCGATAACCACGCGCGCGCAATGTCGATCCCAGATAACCGAGGCCCAAATTGCCGCCGCGCCTGAACCCGATCAGAACGACGGGACGAGAGACGTCACGCCTGCGGTCGCTCGTCACAGCGAAATTGACACGCCCCGCCATACAGACCTCCCGATCTGTCAGCCCTTAGTCAATTTCCTCTCCCGCGCGGCGAGATCGCAGCGCGCAGCTTTTCAGATTTTGCTCGATCAATCAGCCCTTGCCGGATGCGCTCCGACGCGCGGCGGCTATCGCCGCGCCGATCTGGGCATATCCTTTGCTTCGCGCCGATTCGAGTTCGGTTCGCGCCGCGTTGATCGCTTCAATGATCGGAGTTTGATTTTCCGCCGGAAGCTCGGCCAAGTATTGATAAACCTCGGGCCCTGGGTCTCCATGAGGAAACGGATTCCAGCCAAGCCAAGGCGGAAGCCATACGTCCTTAGGCATAACGCACTCCCATATTTCTATGCGGAGATGCGCAAAGAAACCCACCTTTACGGCGGGAGTATGTCACGTTCAGATAGAATTTTTATGATATACAACTTCAAATCAATTTTCCATGCTGCTGAATCTTGTGGACATTTGCGCGCCGCCGTAGCACGGCGACGCCACGCACCGATGCTTGCTTTCGACACGAATGAACGTTCGTAACCTGAACATCTCCTGTAACGGATCCATAACATCGGTGAATCGATGAGCACGGTGGGCGAGTTTTCCGATGGCGAGATCGAGAACGGGCGCCGACTCTTTGCCGGGGCGTGGCACTTCCTCGCCGCAGCCGGCTCGCTCGCGTTGCTGCCGCCCATGGCGGGCCCGGAAATCGCCTTTGCCGGCCGCTCCAATGTCGGCAAGTCGAGCCTCATCAATGCGCTCACCGGCCGCCGGGCGCTGGCGCGCGTCTCCCATACGCCGGGCCGCACCCGGGAGCTGATTTTCTTCGGCGGCCCCGACCGGCTGGTGTTGGCCGACATGCCGGGCTACGGCTACGCCGCCGCGGCCAAGAGCGCGGTCGCCGCCTGGACGCGGCTCGCCCACGATTATCTGCGCAACCGCGCCACGCTCTGTCGCGTCTATCTCCTGGTCGATGCGCGCCACGGCTTGAAGGACGTCGACGGCGCCATTCTCGATGCGCTCGGCCAGGCGGCGGTCAGCCATGAGATCGTGCTCACGAAGAGCGATCAGGTCAGCGTGGCGGTGCTGGCAGAGCGCATCGGAGCGGTGCAGGCGGCGATGCGCAAGCGGCCGGCGGCTTTCCCCGGCCTGATTGCAACCTCGGCGCGGACCGGCGCCGGCATCGCGCAACTGCGCGCCGCGATCGCGCGCCTCGTCGCCGAACGCGCCCACGGCGCGCGCTCACCCGCGGCTTCTTGAGCTTTGCCGACCCCTTGATCCTTCTCCGATCCGTTCGCAAAAAATCCGCCCCGGACCCAAGTCCGGGGCGGATCGATGAGGTTGACGCTGCGGTTATTCCGCCGGACCCGCGGACCACGCCGATCGGCGACCCGCCGAGGGCACCATGAATCCCATCACCACGCCGCTCAAGGTGCTCCCGGTCAAGAGCACGGTGGCGCCGAGGACGAGGAGGCCGACAAGGGTGAGGACCGCGGAATTCATTCCGGTCACCGCAAGGATGCCGAGAACGATCGCCGCCAAGCCGCCGAGGCACTGCATGGCCGCGGAGCCGGACGCCATTTCGCTGGCGAGGATCTCGCCACCGGAGATCGTGCGCGCGCCGGCGATGCGCAATGCACTCCGCTTCATCCGGTAGAGCTGCCAGACCGCATTGCTGCTGAGCACCAACGCGCCGCCGAAGGCAATCACCGCGACCGCGGTCAGCGCGAGGTCGTAGATGCCGAGCAGCGCCAGCACGCCGAGCACGATGCCGGCGGCGCCGACCAGAAACAGGGCCGACAGACCGCCGCCGCCGAACTCCTCAGTCGGCGCGGCGGCGCCGGCGGGAAAGATCATGTGCGTATATTCCGACAGCATGGTGCCGCCCTGGATCAGCAGCGCGGCGCTGAAGACGATTGTGGCGATCGCCACCAACGTGGTTGGATGGATGCCGGATAGCGCTATGATCACCAGCACGATGGTCGCTATGCCGCCGATGGCATCGACCAAGCCGCCGTAATTCGTGGCTTCCTGAACGGCATCTTCCGAAGTTGTGAACGTTGACATGGGTTCCTCCATCAAGGGGCTGCGCCGATGTCGGTCGACCTGCGACGGGAACCAGGGAAGCGGTCGTCCCTCTCTCGGGGCGTTCTTGGTTGTTCTCGTGTCGCCCTCGCACGCCGCTTACTCGTACGCGCCTGCATAAACGGGTAACGCAGCGGAGTCCGCGCAGTTCCTGTGGCGTCTTCGCCAATCCTCTTTCCCCCGGCTGCCGCGACGGCTAAAAAGCTACGCCGGTCGAAGGAGTTCCCCCATGGACGTGACGCCGTTCGAGCAGGCCCGCATCCTGGCGGAAGCCCTGCCCTATATGCAGCGCTACGACGAGGCGATCGTGGTCGTCAAATACGGCGGCCACGCCATGGGCGAGGAGCAGCTCGCGCGCCAATTTGCCCG
>JASHRY010000222.1 GCA_030037105.1 Xanthobacteraceae bacterium | reverse complement strand
GCGCGGTGGCCATTCGATCTGGTAATAGTCCTGCCGGGTGCGGATCTGCATGACGTTGCCGACGTTGGAGAGCGGATAGGGCAAGGTCTTCGAGGTCATCAGCACCGTGCCCGCGGGCATGTTCGGATGAGCACCTGCTGGTAGGCCGGCGGATAGACCATGGCGCCGGCGGCGTCGCGGAACGGCTGCGGCGTGCGCCCCCAGTCGTCGATCACGCGCTTGATGGTGGCGCCGTCAAGCTGCTGCAGCGCAACGAGCTGGCCGGAACGCGTGCGCTGGCAATAGAGTGTCGCCGCGTCGATGACGAACATATCCTCGAGCAGCGAGCGCAGCCAAGTCTTCCAGCGCGTCACGCCGTCGGGCCTATGAAGGAAACGCTCGACCGCGATGACGCGCGCCTGGGTGTCGGCATCGAGCATCGCCCCCTCGCGCTTGAGCTTTCCGGCGCGCGGCCGGATGCGCCAACGCTGGCGCTCCATCTGGTCCTTGCGCGTCTCGATGACCAGGCGCAGGAGATCGTAGGCGTCGGCGAAGGCGCGCAGCTCGTGGAAGCCGATCGGCTCGTAGGCGCGCGGCCGGGTGACGAGATTATAGCCGACGGGAAAGTCGAAGCGGCGGCCGGCGACGTCCGGCGGCGCGATCGGCGCAAGCGGGTTGAGCGGGCCGAACCAATCGGCGTCCGTGCCGCGCACGATTCCTTGGCCGGCGCCGTAGGACACCTGGACCTAGTATGGCGACGGCGGCAAGGTCGGCTGGCCGGCGCTGGATGTTTGTTCTGTCATCGGGCCCTGCTTATGCTCACGCGCACCGTCCTTCCCCTCGCCCGCAACTGCAGGCGAACGAAAAAGCCGCGCGATCAGTGGGCCGGGGTCCCCGAGGCGCGGCTCAAAAGGGACCCCGACCCGACGATCCACGTCCGACTTCTCCGCGAGCCCGCCGGACCGGAGGCGATGCATTCCGCCGGGGTGGGGCGGCGGACATGCGAGGCGCTCACGGCGGGACGAGAAGGCGATGCGTGGGTCGGGCCCGCGCAAAGCGGGCCGGCACACGCCCGCGCGGATGGCGCGCCGCACGGGCATGTTCTGCAAACGACGCGATGCAGGCGGCAACGATCGAGAGGACGCAACCGCCGACCCGGATAACGCGCCGCGTCATCCGGGGTCGGATTGTTGTTGCGGCGCGCGGCCGAAACCTGCGGAAAGGAGCGCCGCGGCGTCCTCTTCCCGCACCGCGACGACGCCGTCGGCGCCGACAACATAATAAGCGCCGGAGCGCCCGTGCACGACCGACGCGCCGGTCGAAACCTGCAATCTGACCATCGGCTCGCTCACGCTCTTGCCGACGTCGGCCTGCGCGCGCTGCTGCTCTTGCTCGCGCTCCCGGGCTTGCCGCCGATAGAATTCGATGATCGACGCGTTCTCCTTGAGCATCAGCTCGGTAATGGCGAAGACGAGCGCGTCGGCGTGATCGGGGCTGCCCTCGCCGCGATAGCCCTGCGTGGTGAAGGCGCAAAGCTGGTCTTCGAGCACGGCAAAGCGGCCGACGTGATGCACCAGGCCCTGCTCGTAGAGCGCCGACACCGGCTCGGCGCGCAACACCTTGCCGCGCGAGGCGGAGATGACCTGCACCGGCGCGTGGGCGTCGGCGGCACGGATGACGAAGCGCACCATCTCGCCGCCGAAATTCTCTTCGGCTATGATCCGGTCGGCCTCGAACTCGTCATAGGCCTGCACCGCGATGCGCCCCCAGACGGCGGGCGCGTCGCGCAGCGACCGATCGGCGAGCACGTAGGCGTGCCCGTCGTCGCCGCGCCCGGCGACGACGATGCCGATCTCGTCGGCCTGCTCGTCGTCGCGGCCGGCGGCGCCCGACGGATCGACCGCCACCACGACCCGGCGGCAGCGCGCCGGCGCAAACTCGCTCACGCGCGCGCGGGCGATCACCTCGTAGCTGAACAGCGCGCCCTCGAGGTCATCGACATACGCGCCCTCGAAGAAGCGCTTGCGCTGCCGCTCCGGCAGGCTCTCCAGGCTCTTCAGGAACTCCGCCGAAAGATTGGCGGCATTGTCGACCGGATTGAGAAACATCCGCGCGTAATCGTCCGGGTTGGCGAGCGGCAGCCGCGAAACCGGGTCGCGCCTCTCGCCGAACAGGAGATTGGTCCAATGGCCCTTGCTGGTCGGGTTGAGATCATAATAAGCGGCCTGTTTGAGACCATTGACCACCTGGGCGAGGCGCGTCAGCGCGACCAGCGCCGAGGAATAGGGAATTTGCGAGCATTCGTTGAGGAAGATGGTGACGTATTCCTTGCCCAGAATCTTTTCGATCCGCTCCTGATCGTCGAGGCCCGCGATCCAGATTTCCGACCCGTTGAGCAGCGAGAAATAGCCCTCGGTGCGATGCCGCTTCAGCGACTTCTCGGGAAAGCAGAGGTGAAAGACTTTCGGCAGCGTGTCCAGCGCGATCGAGGCGCGCGCGGCGTTGGCGTGCAGCCGCAGGATGGCGTGGCGCGAGTTGCCCGCGCGCAACGCCCGCTCCGCGATTTCGTGCACCAATAACGTGGTCTTGCCCGAGCGCGAGCCGCCGACCAGAAGTGTATGGCGCTGCAACTGCAGCAGCGCCTTGGCCTGTTCCTGCCTGGGCGTGAACTTGAACTGCGACGCTGTCGATACCACCGACGAATCGCGGCTGTCTTCCATTCGCGTCCGGGATTTTCCAATTTGGTTTTGTTGTCGTCATTCGATTTTTAAGACCCGAGCCAGGAGAATTGAGAAACACGGCCGAACAGGAATCGCAGTGTCGCGCCGTCGCGTCGCTCACATCACCTTGACGTTCACCGCGCGCAAGCCGCGCGTCGTCTTCTCGATGTCGAAGCTCACCGGCTGGCCTTCATAAAGGAGCTTGACGTCGGCAGGGAGTTCGGAGCGGTGCACGAAGACATCTCCGGTGCCGTCGTCGCGGGTGAAGAAGCCGTAACCCTTGGACTCGTTGAAAAATTTCACCTTGCCCGTGACGCTCACGTGCTTTCCTCCACCGTGTCTCATATCCGGCGACGCGCCGCAGCGTTGCGACGCGGAGGCCGCGACCGAAGTTGCACCGAGTTTTCTGGAAAGATGCTGAAAAGGCGGCGGGCGCAGTTCGGCAAGGCCCGCATGCGCGCGAGGATGTGCCGCGGGAAACCGGCCCTGTCAAGCGGCCGGCTTTCCAGTTGCGGCCGATTCTCGTTTGATCGTATTGAACCAAAAGAACAAATTTTTAGTTTTGGCGATCGCGCGGGAAATCGGCGAGGATCGCCTCGTCCTCGCGCACGCGCGATGATTCTCAAGCATGGCGCAATGCCTCGGCGAGCCGACGCACCAATGTTTCCCGGTATTTTCCGAACCATTCGACATAGCGCACGACGCTTTCGCCACGCGCCGTAGCCGCCATTCGGTAGGTCCGATAGGAGCTGTTGACGGATCGCAATCCGCCTGAGCGCCGCAATGCTTCGATCTCTTCGTCTACGCGCGTGATGATTCTTTGCGCGTCGGCGGAAATTTCCTCGTCGGTATAGAGAACGACGTTGAGTTCATGCGCGGCGCTGACGATTGACGCGCAGGCGAGCGCCGGCGTGCCCGGCCGGACGCCGGAAAAACGCGGCAAAGCCGTCGCCGGAACCCGCGCCATTTCGTCGCGTGATCGGCGACGCCGGTTTTGGATGCGCGCCGCGGCGACAACGCGCGCGGCGTCGCTCGCGCGCCGGCACCACCATCGCGCTATCGGCATGCCCGTTGCCGACGTCTGTGCATCCTTGTCGCCGGAGGCAAACACCGCGAGGCGAGGTCCGACGGGGCTGCGGACGACCGCGACCGCCGCAAGCCCCAATCCTTCACGATAAGCCGCGACCAGCGCCGATTGCGCGCACGACCGGCGCCGCGGCGCGCCGTTATTCGTCGGGCGACCGCCCACGTCACCGGACCGGAACGCGGCGGCGGATCAGCTCGCCGGTAATGATCCGCAATCCCTGAAGCTTGCGCGCGTTGAATGAGCGCCGGCTGATCTTCAGCCGCCTCACGCCTTCGTCGACATTGGCATCAAAGGCCGCCCACAGCGAGCCGAGATTGACGGCGCGGGCGAGGTGATGAAATTCCAACCCCGCGAGATAGGCCGCCGGCCAATGGAGCGCTTCTTCCATGCGCGCGATTTCCGCCGGCGACGGAGGAATACGCACCCGGTTGCGCACGCGCGCCATGCGTTCGAGCTCGAAGGTCTCGATCTGGGCGTTGAGATCGCCGCGATCGTAGAGATAAAACGGCATGGAATTGACGTAGCCGCGCGGCCGCGTTGCGACCGGCAGCCGCGCGAGAATGCGAAACGCCTCCTCCATGCGCTCCATGACAAAGATCAGCGACCAGCGCCCGGGCACCAGTCGCGCTCGCGCCAGTGGCAACGGCGCCGCACGCCCGATTGCGCCGAGAATACCCGCGCGCTCCCCGCGCAACTCGGCATGGGCCGCCGTTGCCGCCCGCTCGGCAAGCGAACCGTCCGCGGCCGCCAGGTCGCCGTCGCCGTCTTCAAGGCATTCTCGAACCGGCCGCAAAATCACCACCGTTCTCGTTGGCGGCGCTTGCGATTGAACGCCGATCGCTTGTCTCGCGCGGCAACGGTCGCAAATGTTGCATAAGCGCGCCGCATATGGCGGGCGCAGTAAGGGATGCCCCGTTCCAGATCCGCGCCCGCCGCTCCACAGAAGAAGAAGTTTGTTGTTCCCGGGCGGCCGTGCGGCCACCGGCAACTCGCGTTGGTCAGGTCGAGGAGCGTCTTGCCGCGCGTGGGCGCCGCCGGCTGAGGCGCGCGCGAATTGCCCCGTTTGCCGCCGCGTCGACGGCGAGCCGGTGCGGCATCGGGCGCCTGCGGCACGACCTGTAGCGAGAAACATGTCTCAGCAAATTTCGCCGATGGAATCCTTCCGCCATTAATTTGCGCGGCGGGTTGGTCCTCGGCCGGAGCGGCCGCTGCCGCGCCATCGGCGCCAAGGCGAAGGCGAAAGACCTTCCCCAACACCGCCGAGCGGGTCATCCCGCCGAGGCGGAGCGCGATCGTATTCGCCGTCGCGCCCGCGGCCCAAAGCCGCCGCAACTGGTCGATGCGTTCCGCCGTCCACGCCCTGCCTCGCATCGCCTCCCCTCGCACGCTTTCGGCGCCGTGACGCGGACGCCGCATGTTGCGGCTCCGCTGTCACTGTTTGCGATTTAGTCTCCTTATTAGTGACAGTCAAGTCACCGCTTTAGAGCCTAGGCGCGTAAAACCGAATTGGTGACAATGACTCCATGGCGCGCAGGAACCGGCAGGTTCGGCAAAAGACCGGGCTCTATTACGCCCGCGTGGAACGCGGCATGAGCCGCTCCGAGTTGGTGCGGCTGTCGGGCATTTCCAAGCAGCAGCTTTCCCGTCTGGAAAACGGCCAGATCAGGCTGCGGCTCGACCATTTGAAGCCGTTCGCCAGCCACCTCGGCTATTCCCCGGAACAGATCTTGCTGTGGGGGCGGTTTCCCGGCACCGGCGGCGCCAGCGGCGGTCATGTGGAATCGAGCGACGTGCTGCGCGAGGAACCCGGACAGGAAGAGCCGTTCGGCCCGGCTCCCGGACAAGTGCCGGAACTCGACACCCGCGCCGGCCTCGGCGGCGGCGGTCTGCCGGCGCGCGAACTGCGCAAAGAGGGACGCTACGCCGACCCCTTGAAAGCCGAAGGCTGGCTATTTCCCACGAGTTTCGTGCGCGAGCAATTGCACGCTTCGCCGAGCCGTCTTCTGGTGCTCGACACCACCGGCGACAGCATGGCCCCGACCATCGTTTCGGGAGAGCGCGTGATCGTCGATACCGGGCATAGAACGCCGACGCCCGACGGGCTATACGCCATCCGCGACACGTTCGCCTGTATCGTCGTCAAACGCCTGCAGGTGCTGCGCTCGGCGCGCCCGACGCGCGTCAAGATCATTTCCGACAATCCCAACCATCCGAGCGAAGAAGCGCCGCTCGGCGACCTGGAGATCGTCGGCAAGGTGCTGTGCTGCCTCAAGCTGTTTTGAGATCGCGGCCCTCCTCCCCAACCGCCATTCGCTTATTGCACGCGGCAGCGCCGCCGGCCGGGCGCGGCGCGCGACCAGGCGACTCGGTAGTCACGAACAGTTTAACGCGGCCGTCACCAGACCAGCAACGAATCTTGACTTATGTCACTATTACGGTTACAGAGGGTGTCCCTCTGTCGCGAATTCAGGGCTGGTCCGATGCCCTTCGCCGAACGCTCCCCTCTATCGACGCGACGCCAGCAGCGCGACCGCGAACGCATTCGCCGCGCCGCGCAGGCGGCGACGGCCGGATCACAATCGGCGATGGCGGCTGCGCTGGCGCAAATCGGCGCGGCATTCGACGAAGCCGCGATCGTCAATGCCTTCAAGATCAGGGTCGAGCGGCTCATCCGGCTCGGGCCTCGCCACCCGGCCGTGCGCGCGCGCTTCGGCGCCCGCGCGGCGTTGCTCTCCGGCCGCGGCGTCGACGCCGCGATTGCCGCCGTCGAGCGCTGGTGGCGCGACGAACGGAAGGCGTTTCAGATCGCCAGCGCGTTCGGCCGCGCCACGCGGCTTTCGCTCGAAGTGCTCGGCGAACTTCGCCTCATTCTGCGGCTGATGCGTTTCAAGCGGATGGAAGCCGAATATGAAATCATCCTCGCGGCGCTGTGCGGCGCGCCGATCGCAACGGCTGCGGAATGATCGATCGTTATTGCGGTCCCGGACCGACCACGCGGATGTGCAGCTCGCGCAATTGCCGGGCGCTGACCTCCGAGGGCGCTCCCATCAGCAAATCCTCCGCCCGCTGATTCATCGGAAAGAGCACGACCTCGCGCAGATTCTCCTCGCCGCACAGCAGCATGACGATGCGGTCGATGCCCGGGGCGATGCCGCCGTGCGGCGGCGCGCCGAGCGAAAGCGCGTGCAACATGCCGCCGAATTTCTGCTCCAGCACCGCCTCGTCGTAGCCGGCGATGGCAAAAGCCTTTCTCATCACGTCGGGACGATGATTGCGGATGGCGCCGGAGGACAGCTCGACGCCGTTGCAGACGATGTCGTACTGGATCGCCTTGAGGCTGAGAATCGTGTCGCGGTCGGCGGGATCGAGCGCGAGAAACTCCGCCACCGGCAAATTCGGCATCGAGAACGGATTGTGGGAGAAGTCGATTTTCTTCTCCTCCTCGTTCCACTCGTACATGGGAAAATCGACGATCCAGCACAGCTCGAAGTGGTCTTTCCCGATCAGTCCGAGCTCCTCGCCGATTTTTGTCCGCGCCGCGCCGGCGAACTTGACAAAGGTTTGCGGCGCGCCAGCGACAAAGAACACCGCGTCGCCGTCGTCGAGGCCGAGCATTCGGCGCAGCCGATCGGTCCGCTCCGGGCCGAGATTGTTGGCGACCGGTCCGCGGCCGGCCACGGCATCGCCGTCGCGGGCATAAAAGATGTAGCCGAGCCCCGGCTGCCCCTCGCCCTGCGCCCAGGAGTTCATGCGGTCGCAGAACGCGCGCGAGCCGCCGCGCGGAGCCGGAACGGCCCACACCGCGGCGCCGGCGCCCGCCTCCAGAATGTGGGCGAAAATCTTGAAGCCCGAGCCGCGAAAAATCTCCGAGACATCCCGCATCACGATCGGGTTGCGCAGGTCCGGCTTGTCGGTGCCGTATTTGGCAAGCGCCTCGCCGTAAGGAATGCGCGGAAATTTCCGCGTCACCGGCTTGCCGCCGCCGAACTCCTCGAACACCCCGCGCAGCACCGGCTCGACCGCGGCGAACACGTCCTCCTGCGTGACGAAGCTCATTTCCAGGTCGAGCTGATAGAACTCGCCGGGCGAGCGGTCGGCGCGCGCGTCCTCGTCGCGGAAGCAGGGCGCGATCTGAAAGTAGCGGTCGAAGCCGGAGACCATGATGAGCTGCTTGAACTGCTGCGGCGCCTGCGGCAGCGCATAGAATTTTCCCGGATGCAGCCGCGACGGCACCAGATAATCGCGCGCGCCTTCGGGCGAGGACGCGGTGAGGATCGGCGTCTGGAATTCGAAGAAGCCCTGCTCCTTCATGCGTCGCCGGATCGAATCGATGATTGCGCCGCGCTTCATGATGTTTCGATGCAGCCGCTCGCGGCGCAGATCGAGGAACCGATATTTGAGCCTGATCTCCTCGGGATATTCCTGGTCGCCGAATACCGGCATCGGCAGCTCGGCGGCCGGCCCCAGCACCACGATGTCGCGCACATAGACTTCGACTTCGCCAGTCGGCAAATCGGGATTTTCGGTACCGCCCGGCCGCCGGCGCACTCTGCCGTCGATG
>JASHRY010000221.1 GCA_030037105.1 Xanthobacteraceae bacterium | reverse complement strand
CGATCATTTGAACCTGCTGGCGGCGCCGGCAACGCTGGAGCGGGTGTACGATTTCGGCGCCGACGCGTTCGATGCGATTTTCGATTCGCTGCGCGCCACGATGCCGTGCGTCGTCGTCGACGTTCCGCATCAGTGGACCGGTTGGACCAGGCAGACGCTGGTAAGCGCCGACGATATCCTAATCGTCGCCGCGCCCGATCTCGCCAATCTGCGCAATACCAAGAACCTGCACGATTTTCTCAAGGCGGCGCGGCCGAACGACCACCGCCCGCACTATTGCCTCAACCAAGTTGGCGTTCCGAAGCGGCCCGAGGTCAAGGCCGCCGACTTCGCCAAGGCGCTCGAGAGCCCGGCCCTTGCCGTCATTCCGTTCGACCCGCAGGTGTTCGGCGCGGCGGCGAACAATGGGCAAATGATCGCCGAGATCGCCGCGAACCACCGCATCGCCGAGATGTTCCGCCAACTGGCACAGCGATTGACCGCCCGTGCGGAGCAAAAGAAACAGCACGCCGGCCTGCTGTTACCGCTGATCGAAAAGCTGCTGCAGCGGCAAGCATAACCTGGTGGAGTTGCGTTGGTGTTTGGCAAGCGTCCCAATTCCGGTACTGCCCCCGCCCTCGACGTGCAGCCGGCAGGCCCGGTTCCGGCGGCGCCGGTGGCCGCCGCCGCGCCCGTCGCCGAAGCCGCATCCTCCGAAGCCGGGCGGACGCCGTTACCTTCCGCCGGTCTCGGCGCGCCGATTCTCGGGACGCCGGCGCGGACCGTGACCGCGGCGCCGAATCCGCAACCAATGCCCGCCGTGATCGATAACCGCCGCTCCGACTCCTACTACGAAACCAAGGGCGCCGTCTTCGGCGCGCTGATCGAAGCCATTGATCTTGCGCAACTGGCCAAGCTTGACGCCGACTCCGCGCGCGAGGAAATCCGCGACATCGTCAACGAAATCGTTGCGATCAAGAACATCGTGATGTCGATCGCCGAGCAGGAGGATCTGCTCGACGACATCTGCAACGACGTGCTCGGCTATGGGCCGCTGGAGCCGCTTCTGGCGCGCGACGAGATCGACGACATCATGGTGAACGGCTCGAGCACGGTCTACATTGAAATCGGCGGCAAGATTCAACGAACCGGCATCCGTTTTCGCGACAATCAGCAACTCCTCAACATCTGCCAGCGTATTGTCAGCCAGGTCGGCCGCCGCGTCGATGAATCCTCGCCGATCTGTGACGCGCGCCTGCCGGACGGCTCGCGTGTCAATGCCATCGTGCCGCCGCTCGCGCTCGACGGCCCGGCGCTCACCGTCCGCAAGTTTAAGAAGGACCGGCTCACTCTCGATCAGTTTGTCAAGCTGGGCTCGATTTCGCCGGAAGGAGCGGAAGTCCTCAAGGTGATCGGCCGCTGCCGCGTCAATGCCATCGTCTCCGGCTCCACCGGCTCCGGCAAGACCACGCTGCTTAATTGCCTGACCCGCTACATCGACGACAACGAGCGCATCGTCACCTGCGAGGATGCGGCCGAGCTGCAACTGCAACAGCCGCACGTCGTGCGCCTGGAAACGCGGCCGCCGAACATCGAAGGCGAAGGCCAGATCACCATGCGCGATCTGGTGCGCAACTGCCTGCGCATGCGGCCGGATCGGATCATCGTCGGCGAGGTGCGCGGACCGGAAGCGTTCGACCTCCTGCAGGCGATGAATACCGGTCACGACGGCTCCATGGGTACGTTGCACGCCAACAGCCCGCGCGAGGCGCTTTCGCGTCTCGAATCCATGATCATGATGGGCGGCTACGCGCTTCCTTCGCGCACCATCCGCGAGATGATCTGCTCCTCCATCGACGTCGTCGTTCACGGACAACGCCTGCGCGACGGTTCGCGCCGCATCACTCACATTACCGAGGTCGTGGGCATGGAGGGCGAGGTCATTATCACCCAGGACCTGTTCCTGTACGACATCCTCGGCGAGGACGCCAACGGCAATATCATCGGCCGGCACAGGTCGACGGGCATCGGCCGCCCGAAGTTCTGGGAGCGCGCGCGCTATTACGGCGAGGACAAGCGGCTCGCGACCGCCCTCGATGCCGCCGAGGTCGGGCTCGATCCGGTCAGAGGCCAGTAATCGAAGGACGAAGCTGCCATGCACGTCTACGTCCTTTTTGCTTTGGTGGCGATCGCGATCGGCGGGATTGCGTGGGTGTTTCTTTATCCTGTCCTGTCCGGCGAGCGGCTGGCGGAGCGACGCATGGCGAGCGTTGCGCAATTAAGGTCGCCGACAGCGCGCCTGGCGCGTTCGGGGCTTAGATCGCGGCGGGAACAACTCGAAGACACGCTCAAGGAAATCGAACAGCGGCATAAGAAAGCCAAGCGCGTATCGCTCGCGGTACGCATCTCGCAGGCCGGGCTCAGTTGGTCGAAACGCCAATTCATGTTGATCGCGGCGACATTCGGCATCGTCGCCTTCCTGCTCGCGCTGCCGACCGGCGCGGGTTTGCTGCCGGCGCTTGGGATCGGCTTTGCCGCCGGCTGCGGCTGTCCGCTGTGGCTGCTGACGTTCCTCAAGAAACGACGAGAAGCGCGGTTTATCAACACCTTTCCCGACTCCGTCGACGTCATCGTCCGCGGCATCAAGGCCGGCCTGCCGCTGATCGACAGTTTGAAGCTTATCGCCGCCGAATCCACGGAGCCCGTGCGCAGCGAATTCCGCGCGATCATCGAGACGCAGACGATCGGCATACCGATCGGCGACGCCTGCCTTAAGCTTTACGAGCACATGCCGCTGCCGGAAGCGAACTTTTTCGGCATCGTCGTCTCCATCCAGCAGCGGGCCGGCGGCAATCTCTCCGAAGCACTCGGCAATCTTTCGCGCGTGCTGCGCGACCGCAAGAAGATGAAGGCCAAGATCAAGGCCATGTCGCAGGAGGCCAAGGCGTCGGCGTTGATCATCGGCTCGCTGCCGATCGCGGTGATGATCCTCGTTTACATAACGAGCCCGAAATACATCGAGCTGTTGTGGACGGAGCCGGTCGGCCGCTTGATGCTGGCCGGCTGCGCAGTCTGGATGCTGATCGGCGTGATGGTGATGCGCAAGATGATTAATTTCGATTTCTGAGGCGCGTCGTGGACATCCTCATCGACCAGTTTCTCGATCCGAAATTTTTCACCATGGTGTTCGCCGCGATTGCCGCCGGCGCGACAGTGCTCACCCTGACGATGCCGTTTTTGGCAAGCGATGCACTGTCCAAACGCATGAAGGAGGTCGCCTTCGAGCGCGAGAAGATCCGCCAACGCGAGCGCGAGCGGTTGGCGGCGGAAAGCAGGAACGCGCTGCGGCAATCGCCGAAAGCGTACATGAAGACGGTGGTCGAAAACTTCAATCTCAGCAGGTGGGTCGGCCAGGATCAAGCGCGCTCCATGCTCGTTCAGGCGGGCTATCGCGGGCAGGCGCCCTACGTCACCTACCTGTTCCTGCGCATGGTCATGCCGGTGGTGATGCTGGCCCTTGCGTTGTTTTACATCTTCGTCGTGTTGCACCTCAATCAGCCGCTGTTGGTCAAGATCGGAATTGCGATCGGCGCCGCTTATTTCGGCATGTTGAGTCCCAACCTGTTCCTCAAGAACAGGATTCAGCGGCGGCAGACGTCGATCAAGCGGGTGTTTCCGGATGCGCTCGATTTGCTGTTGATCTGCATCGAGTCGGGCATGTCGGTCGAGGCGGCATTCCGCAAGGTCAGTGAGGAGATCGGGTCGCAGTCGGTCGCGCTCGCCGAGGAGCTCACGCTCACCATGGCGGAATTGTCCTATTTGCCGGATCGCCGCCAAGCCTACGAGAACCTCGCCAACCGCACCGGGATCGAGGGCGTGAAAGCGGTGAGCATCGCCTTGCAGCAGGCGGAACGCTATGGCACGCCGCTCGGCACGACCATGCGGGTGATGGCGCAGGAGAATCGCGACATGCGCATGGCCGAGGCCGAGAAGAGGGCCGCCGGTCTGCCGCCGAAGCTTACGGTACCGATGATCCTGTTCTTCCTGCCGGTGCTGTTCATCGTCATTCTCGGGCCGGCCGCCATCCGCGTGATGGCGCTGCACTGAGAGTTTTCATTCCCGCGCCAGCGGAAATTCGGACGAGGATTGTGCCACGCCGGCGCTCGCCGCTTTGTCGGGGCAGCCGGTCGCGCATTCGCGCGTCGGCGACTCCCCGCGGGAACGCGCGGACAAATGAACATCGCCGCGGCGCGCGAGCATACGCCGCAGATAGGCGACGTTGGCGGCGGCCTCCCGCGGCGGCAGATCGGCGCGCGCGATGCTCTCGGCCTCCGCGAACCGGCCTTGCAGGCCGACGACGAGCGCGAGATTCTGCCGCACGCGCGGGTCGACCGGACGTTGCGCGGCGGCGCGACGCAGCGTCATCTCGGCGTCCGTGAGGTCCTTCGAGAGCGCGTAGGAGAGCCCGAGATTGGAAAGCACCGACGGCTCATTCGGAACGATCTTGAGCGCCGTCAGGTAGTAGCGCTGCGCCTCCGCATGCCGGCCCATCTGATCGAGGACCGCGCCTTGCGCGGACAGGATGCGCCAGTCGGGCTGATCGGGCGAATGGGCGCGGCTGAGCACGTCGAGCGCCTGGTCGTAATCGCCGGCCTCGGCCAGCGCGCGCCCGTAGGCGCCGAGCACGACCTTGTCGTGCGGGCTCTGGATGGAGGCCCGCTCGAGGACCGCCACTGCCTGCGCGCGCCGCCCGGTTGCGCGCAGCGCTTGCGCGTAATGCAGCGCCACGTTGATGTCCGCCGGATTGGCGCGATATTGCTGCCCGTAGAGCGCAACATCGCGCCGCCAGTCGGCATCGGAGCGGTCGGCCGGCACCAGCGACAGTGAGCCCGTCGGTTGCGTCGGTTGGGTCGTCTGGCATCCCGCCGTCGCCGCCGCGACGGCAACGAGGAGCGCGGCGGGGGCGAATAGCCGTGCACAACGGGATCTGGTCGAAGACATCGCGATCGCTGCAATAATGCTGCCATGACGCCGCGGCGCCGAGGCCGCGGCGATTGATCGGTCATAGACCGTTAACCCTAATGGGCGGTTAACGCAGCGCCAGGCATGGCGGTGCGTGGGCCGCCGTCCGGCCAATTGGCGCATGATCCGGAAAAGCGGGAGTCGGTTTTCCGAAAAGATCATGCGTCGCCAAGAAACTTAAGCGTGATCCCATTCAATGTGACCGAATTGCGCTCCCGGTTCGCCGCGCCGCAGCGGGGCCTGCGGCGCTGTTCTCCGGCGCGAGATCGTCCAAGGGTTGAGCGATTGGATTTTGGATTATCGGCGTGCGCTCCGCGATGCGTGTTCTACGACTTCACATCGCTGCGATGATCCGCTGCCGGCGAGCGGGAATTCTGCGCGCTTCTTTTGTCGTTGACGATCTGTCGTCAAGTGTCGCGATCGTGTTAAGATAAGCGTCCGCCTTTTATTTCCGTTGGCGGCCTCAGCAACGGGTCGAATTCAACCATATTGCGCGGGATGAGCGGCAATTGTCGCCGCGACGACTTGCCGACGAGCGTTATCACCGCTTGGTAAAATCATTGGCGAAAAACAGGACGTGCACTTAGGCGAATCGCAAGAAATTATACATATGCTGGCGATATGCCCGTTCGACCCAAATCGAGGTGGAGAGAACGACTCGCGCGCGGCTTTCCGCTCGCGCGTTTCCTCCGGCACAGCAGCGGCGCCAATGCCGTGGAGTTCGCCCTCGTTGCTCCTGTCTTCCTCTTGCTGCTTTGCATCTCCGTAGAGCTTGGCCTGATCCTGCTTACGCAATCGAACATTAACTACGCCACCCGCGACGCCGCGCGGCTCATTATGACGGGACAGGTTCAGACCGGCGCCGGCGAGTCGGTGTTTACCAACAAGATGTGCGGCGATGCCAGCGTCCTGATCACATGCTCGAACCTTGAATACAACGTGCAGTCCTGCACCTCACCTTGCTTCTCTTCGCTAAACGCAACGGTACAGACCAACAGCAACGGCAAGATGGCCAGCACTCAGTTCTCGCCCGGCGGCCCGGGGAGCGATGTTCTTGTTCAGGTCGGCTATCCGTTCCCCTGCATCGTTCCTGTCGCCTGCAACTACATCGCCACGAAAGGCACGCTGCTGTTGGTGTCGACGGTGGCTTTTCAGAACGAGAACTACCAATAATGATCCGCAGACTTTTCCGCTTTGGCAAAGACCTGGCCGGAACGGCCGGCATCGAATTCGCGATCGTCCTGCCGCTGATGCTGGTGCTGTCGGTTGTCGCCGTGGAGGCCACGCTGGCGGTGATGGCCAGCATGTATCTCAGCAATGCCGCGGAGGCCGTCGCCGACATTGTCGCGCAACAGCAGAGTTCTTCCGAATGGTCAGTCGCGAACGTCTGCACGGCCGGTCAATTGTCGATGACGCCGCTGTCGGGAACGCCGCTGCAGGTTGCCATCGTCAGCGTGACGAACAGCAGCGGCTCGGGCGGGTCGGTCGATTGGCAGAATACCAGTTGCGGCGACGCCACGAGCATCTCCAACGCCACCTCTCTCGCTGCCAGTCTTATTCCCGACAAGAGCGACAGCGTGATCATCGTCCAGGCGACCTATCAATATACGTCGCCGATCAAGTATCTGTTCCCGTCCACGATCAAAATGGCGCAGACGTCGTATCAGCGGCCGCGATACGGAACCGTTCCTCCGCCGTCGTAGGGCACCCCTTGCAGCAACCGAGAACCAACCGATGCGTCCGTTCACGATTATGCCTCTGACTCGCCGATTCTTGCGCGACCGTCACGGCAACGTTGCGATCATGTTCGTGCTGTTTCTGCTGCCGCTCATTTTTTGCGCAGGAGCGGCTTATGATTACACACGCGCGGTGCAGTTCAGAACCTCGCTGCAGGGCGCGGTGGATGCGGCGGCGCTGGCTGGCGCCAGCGAATATGCGAGCAAGGAGGCCGACGGCTCGACCGCGGTGGCGGTTGCCTCCAACTACATGAACTCAACCATTCAAAATCTGCCGTCCGGCAGCTCGGGGAGCTTCACCGTAACGCCGGGCACGACCGTGGTGGATGGCAACAACTACGCCACCGTCGGAGTCAGCGTGACGGCACACTTGTCGACCACTTTGATGGCCTTGGTCACGCCGTCGATGTCGATTTCGGTGTCGGCGACGGCGGAGGAGGATTGCAACGGCAGTTGCGGCGCCGCGGGCAGCAGTTCCACCAGCAGTTGGGGCGACAGCGGCTCCAGCAGCAGTGGCTCCAGCAGCAGCGGCTCCAGCAGCAGCGGCTCCAGCGGCAGCGGCTCCAGCGGCAGCGGCTCCAGCGGCAGCGGCTCCGGCAGCAGCGGCTCCAGCGGCGGCTATGGCGGCAGCGGTGGCGGCTGCAGCGGCGGCGGCTCCGGCGGTGGCTGTGGCGGCAGCGGTGGCGGC
>JASHRY010000220.1 GCA_030037105.1 Xanthobacteraceae bacterium | reverse complement strand
GCGGATCGGCGGTTCGTCATCGACCACCAGCACGCGCAGCGGAGCGGCATTCATGCGGCGGCGTCCAAGGGTTGGCGTTGGCGCGGGATCGGCAAAACGATGGTGAACGCCGCGCCGCTCCGGTCGGTGCGGTTCGCGGCGAGGATGCTGCCGTGCATCGCTTCCACGAAGCCGCGCGAGATCGCAAGTCCGAGCCCGGTCCCGGCGCGAACCTGGTCCGCCTTCTGCGCCCGGTAGAATTTGTCGAAGATGTGGCCGAGGTCGGCTGCGGGAATGCCGCTTCCTTCATCGAGAACGCGCAAATAGACGGACTCGCCGCTGCGCCAGCCCTGGATGCGAACGGTGGTCTCCGTCGGCGCGTATTTCGCGGCATTGTCGAGCAGGTTGAACAGCGCCTGTTCGAACAGGACGGCGTCGAGTTCTAGCATCGGCAAATCCGGCGCCAATTCGAGTTCGATGCGGTGCCGCGACAGGATGCGGCCGGCGCGGCGCAACGCGCTGCCGACGATTTCGCCAAGATCGTGCAGCGCGACATTCGGCGTGATGGCGCCGGATTCGAGCTTGGTCATGTCGAGCAGGTTGGCGATGAACCGGTTGAGCCGTTCGGATTCCTCGATGATCGTGGTCAGAAGGTCCGCCTTCTCGGCATCGGCGAGTTTTTCGCCAAGGTCGCGCAGCGTTGCCGCCGCGCCCAGCACGGCGGCAAGCGGCGTCTTCAAATCGTGGGAAATCGAGGTCAGAAGCGCCGAGCGCAGGCGCTCGGTCTCGGCGGCGCGCTCGACGCGATCCATCTCCTCGACCAGCTTGACGCGCTCGATCGCAAGCGCTCCCTGGTCCATGAGGGCGTCGAGCAGCCGCCGCTGATCGGGGGTGAGCATCGGCCCCGGCTTGTCGCTGTCGATCCCCATCACGCCGATGGCGCCGCGTCCGGTGTGCATCGGCAGAAACAGGCGCCTAGCCCCCGGAAGCGTGTCGGAACCGCGGCCGGCGGCGCGATCGTTCTCCCAAGCCCACCTCGCCGCCGCGAGATCGGCGTCGTCGAGAAAGTCTTCGGGCGGGTAGCCCGCCTTCACCGCGATCGAGCCACCCTCGGGCAGCAGCAGGACGACCCGAACCTTCAGCATTAGCGCGGTCTGATAGGCTGTGGCCCAAAGCACGTCGTCGAGCGTGCCGGCGCCGGCGAGCTTGCGACTGAACGAGTAGAGCGATTCCGTGGAACGCGCGCGCTCTATCGCCGCCGTCGCCAGTCTGCCGCCTCGCGCGGCGACGTTGGAGACGATGACGGCAATGAGCATGAAGAAGACAAAAGCCGCGATGTTGGCCGGGTCGGTGATCGTGAAGGTGTAGATCGGCGGCAGGAAAAAGAAATTGTAGCACAGCGAGGAGGCGACGCCGGCCAACAGCGACGGCCAGAGCCCAAGCCGCACGGCGACGCCGACGATGGCCGTCAGAAACACCAGATCGATGTTCTCGATGCCGAGGAACTGGTGGATCGCTTCCGCGCCGATGAGCGCCGCCGCCACCGCCGCCAGCGCGGCGAGATAGGGCCGAAGGTTGACGGCGGCGCCCCGATGGGCGACGCGGATCGACTTCTGCGGAACGGGCTCGCCGGCGATCGTATCGCCGGCGATGACGTGGACGCTGATGTTGCCGGAACGGCGAACGAGATCGTGGACCACGGAGCCGTGCAGGATTTCGAACCAGCGCGGGCGCGCGGATTTGCCGATCACGATTTGCGTGACGTTGTGCGCCTGGGCGTAATCGATCACATCGTCGGCGATATAGCGGTCGCCGGCCGGGAGCGTGACGGCTTCGCCGCCGAGCGCCTCGGCGAGACGCAGCGTGTCGGCGATGCGGTCGCGCTCTTCCTCCGAAAGCTGCAGGCTTCTCCGTCCCTCGACGTAGAGCGCCGCCCACGGCCCATGCAAGCGGTCGGCGAGCCGCTTGCCGTAGCGCACCAGCCCGGCGGCGCGTTCATCCTCGCTGATGCAGACGAGGACGCGTTCGCCCGCCGCCCAGGGGCCCTGGATCGCGTGCGCCTGCATTTGTGTGAGCAATTGCTCGTCCACCCGCTCGGCGGTGCGCCGCAAGGCCAGCTCGCGCAGCGCGGTCAGGTTGGCGGGGGAAAAGAAATGTTCGAGCGCGCGCTCGGCCTGCTTGGGAACATAGACCTTTCCCTCTTTGAGCCGCTGGATCAGATCGTCGGGCGTGAGATCGATGAGCTCCACGGCATCGGCGCGGTCGAATACCGCGTCCGGCACCGTTTCGCGCACGCGCACATGGGTGATCTGCGCGATCACGTCATTGAGGCTCTCGATGTGCTGGATATTGACCGTCGTGTAGACGTCGATGCCACGACTCATCAACTCTTCGACGTCGAGATAGCGCTTGGGATGGCGGCTGCCTTCGACATTGGTATGGGCGAGCTCGTCGACCAGGACGATTTGCGGGCGACGCCCGATCACCGCGTCGAGGTCCATCTCCTCGAGCCACTGGCCCTTATATTCGATGCGCCGGCGCGGAACGACTTCGAGGCCGTCGAGCAGCGCCTCGGTCTCCCTGCGGCCGTGGGTTTCGACGACGCCGGCGACGACATCGTAGCCGTCCTTCTTGCGCGCATGGGCCTGCTGCAGCATCTCATAAGTCTTGCCGACGCCAGGCGCGGCGCCGACGAAGATTCTGAGCTTGCCAATGCGCCGCTCGTCGCGGCGCGCCGCTTTGAGCAGGGCTTCCGGCGAGGGTCGATGTTCCGAATAGCGCCCCTGATCCGCCATCACTGATCAGATGTCTCGATATCCCGGGGGAGCTGCTGCCCTATCCGGCGGACAACCGATCGAGCGCGAGATTGAGCAGCAGGACATTGACGCGCGGCTCGCCCAAAAAGCCGAGGAAGCGATCGTCAATGTGATCGCTGACAAGCCGCCGCACGCGATTTTCCGTCAAGTTGCGCGCCTTGGCAACACGCCACACCTGGAAGTAGGCCGCCGCGGGCGAGATATCGGGATCAAGCCCGCTCGCCGACGTGGTGACCAGATCGGCGGGAACCGGAGCGGACGGGTTTCCCCGTCTGAGCTTGCCGATATCGGCCCGGACGCGATCGATCAGCGCCTTGTTGGACGGCCCGAGATTCGAGCCGCCGGAATTCGCCGCGTTATACGGCGCGGCCACCGTTTTCGCCGGGTCTTTGGGGTCGGGCGCGGTCGTCGCCGAAGGCCGGCCGTGGAAGTATTTGTCGCCGGCGAAGGTCTGCCCGATAAAGGCGGAGCCGACGATGCGGCCGTCGCGCGCGATCATGCTGCCTTGTGCCTGACGCGGGAAAATGACCCGGGCGATGCCGGTCATCGCCAGCGGATAAACGAGCCCGGTGAGGAGGGTGAGGGCGATAAGGACCACGATCGCCGGACGGATTTCGCGCCACATAGCCGTTCTCCTTTGCGTACGATCGGCAATCCCGGAGCACTTGCGTTCTAAGCGAGGTTCAAGGCGGTGACGACGAGATCGATGGCCTTGATGCCGATGAATGGAATGATCACGCCGCCAACGCCGTAGATCCAGAGGTTGCGCCGGAGCAGCGGACCGGCCCCGATCGGCCGATAGCGCACGCCCTTCAGCGACAGCGGAATGAGCGCGACGATGATCAGCGCATTGAATATGATCGCGGAGAGGATGGCGCTCTGCGGCGTCGTCAGCCGCATGATGTTCAGCGCCTGCAGCTGCGGATAGAAGGCGACGAACATCGCCGGGATGATGGCGAAGTACTTCGCCACGTCGTTGGCGATCGAGAAGGTGGTGAGCGCGCCCCGCGTCATCAGGAGCTGCTTGCCGATCTCGACGATCTCGATCAGCTTGGTCGGATTGGAGTCGAGGTCGACCATGTTGCCGGCCTCGCGCGCGGCCTGGGTGCCGGTATTCATGGCGACGCCGACGTCGGCCTGCGCCAAAGCGGGCGCGTCGTTGGTGCCATCGCCGCACATGGCGACAAGCTTGCCCTTGCCCTGTTCGTCGCGGATCAGATGCAGCTTTTGTTCCGGAGTGGCCTGGGCGAGGAAATCGTCGACGCCGGCTTCCGCCGCGATCGCCGCCGCGGTCATCGGATTGTCGCCCGTAATCATGATCGTGCGAATGCCCATGCGGCGCAGCTCGGCGAAGCGCTCGCGAATGCCGCCCTTGACGACGTCCTTGAGGTGAACGACGCCAAGGAGCCGGCCATCCTTGGCGACGGCGAGCGGCGTGCCGCCGGATTTCGCGATCGCATCGGCGATGGCGTGGACTTCGCGCGCGGTCTCGGCACCGGCGCTCGGACGAAGGGCCTGAATCGTGCCGGCTGCGCCGACGGCGATCGCCGCCGGGTCGAGATAGTTCAAGATCGCATCGACCGCGCCTTTGCGCACCGAGGAGGAGCCGACGTCGACGCCGCTCATCCGGGTCTGGGCGCTGAAGGGGATGAAGTTCGCCTTCATGTCCGCGAGCGCACGCCCGCGGATGCCGTATTTTTCCTTGGCCAGGACGACGATGGAGCGGCCCTCGGGCGTCTCGTCGGCGAGCGAAGCCAGTTGCGCGGCGTCCGCCAATTCATGCCCGGTCACGCCGGAGAGCGGCTTGAACTCGGTCGCCTGGCGGTTGCCGAGCGTGATGGTTCCGGTCTTGTCGAGCAGGAGCGTGTCGACGTCGCCCGCGGCCTCGACGGCGCGGCCGGACATGGCCAGCACGTTGAAGCGCACGAGACGATCCATGCCGGCGATGCCGATGGCCGAGAGCAGCGCTCCGATTGTCGTCGGAATCAGCGTCACGAACAGCGCCACCAGGATGACGACCGAGATCGCGCCGCCGGCATAGGCGACGTAGCTCGGAATTGTCGCGGTCGCGAATACGAAGATGATGGTCAGGCCGACAAGCAGGATGTTGAGCGCGATCTCGTTCGGCGTTTTTTGCCGTTCGGCGCCTTCGACCAGCCTGACCATGCGGTCGAGGAAGGTTGCGCCCGGCGCGGCGGTGATGCGCACGCGGATCCAATCGGACAGGACTTGCGTGCCGCCGGTGACCGCGGAGCGGTCGCCGCCCGACTCGCGGATGACCGGCGCCGACTCACCGGTGATCGCGGCTTCGTTCACCGAGGCCATGCCTTCGATCACTTCGCCATCCGATGGAATGAGGTCGCCGGCTTCAACCAGAACAATGTCGCCGACCTTGAGGATGCTCGAGGGCACGAGTCGGTAACTCTGCGAGTCGCCTGGACCCGCGATCAGCTTGGCTTGCGTCTCGGTGCGCTGGCGGCGCAAGGCGTCCGCCTGCGCCTTGCCGCGGCCCTCGGCGACGGCTTCGGCGAAGTTGGCAAAGAGCACAGTGAACCACAGCCAGAGGATGATCTGGAATTCGAAGCCGATATGCTTGCCGCCGATCGCGAGATCGCGGATCAGGATGACGGTCGTCAGCGCGGTGACGATCTCGAGCACGAACATCACCGGGTTGGAGATCAGCGAACGCGGATTGAGCTTGATGAACGCGGAGCCGATCGCCGGCACCACGATCTTCGGATCGAACAGTGCCGAGAGCGGCATGCCCCTGCGGGCGGTTGACGTTTCCATCGGGACGACTCCGGGCCTAATTCGCCGAGAACAGGGTGCCGGCATTGATCGCGAGCTGCTCGACGATGGGGCCGAGCGCGAGCGCGGGGAAGAAGGTGAGGCCGCCCACGATCACGATCACGCCGACCACGAGCCCGACGAACAGGCCGCCCGTGGTCGGGAACGTGCCCGCCGACGCCGGTATCGACTTCTTGGCGGCGAGCGAGCCGGCGATCGCCATGGTCGGGATGATCATCCAGAACCGGCCGACCAGCATCGCGATGGCGCCGCTGAGATTGTAGAATAATGTATTGGCGCCGAGCCCGGCGAAGGCGGAGCCGTTGTTGCCGGTTTGCGAGGTGTAGGAGTACAGGATCTCGGTGAAGCCGTGCGGCCCCGGATTGCCCGTGGCGGCAACGGCGGACGGCACCAGCATCGCCACGGCGGTCCAGCCGAGATACATCAGCGGCAGGACCAGGATGGCGAGCATCGCCATCTTGACTTCTTTCGCCTCGATCTTCTTGCCGACATATTCGGGCGTGCGGCCGACCATCAAGCCGGCGACGAAGATCGAGATGATGACGAACAGCAGCACGCCGTACATGCCGGCGCCGACGCCGCCGACGATGATCTCGCCGAGCTGGATGTTGATGAGCGGGATCATGCCGCCGAGCGCGGTGAAGGAATCGTGCATGGCGTTGACCGCGCCGCAGGAGGCGGCCGTGGTGACGACCGCGAACAGTGCCGAACCGACGATGCCGAAGCGGACCTCCTTGCCCTCCATGTTGCCGCCGGTGAGCCCGAGCGCATTGAGTGCGTCATTGCCGTGCGCCTCGGCCGCGTAGCAGACGATGACGCCGGCGATGAACAGAACGCCCATCGCGGCGAGAACGGCCCAGCCCTGCCGCTGATTGCCGACCATGCGGCCGAAGACGTTGGTCAGCGCGGCCCCGATCGCGAAGATCGAGATCATCTGCACGAAGTTCGACAGCGCGGTCGGATTCTCGAATGGATGTGCGGCATTGGCATTGAAAAAGCCGCCGCCATTGGTGCCCAGCATCTTGATGGCGACCTGCGAGGCGACCGGGCCGACCGCGATGGTCTGCCTGGCGCCTTCGAGCGTCGTCGCCTCGACGTAGGGGCCGAGCGTCTGCGGGATGCCTTGCCAGACCAGGAACAGGGCGTAGGGCACGCAGATCGGGATAAGGATATAGAGCGTGCAGCGGATGATATCGACCCAGAAATTACCGACGGTGCGCACCGAATGCCGGGCGAAGCCGCGGATGAGCGCGACCGCAAGCACGATGCCGGTCGCCGCCGACAGGAAGTTCTGATGGGTGAGGCCGAGCATCTGCACGAGGTAGGACATCGTGCTTTCGCCGCCGTAGTTCTGCCAGTTGGTGTTGGTGATGAAGCTCACCGCGGTGTTGAACGACAGGTCTTCGGCGACGGCCGACTGTCCGGCCGGATTGAACGGCAGTCCCGCCTGCAGGCGCATCAACGCATAAAGAATGAGAAAGCCGCCGAGATGAAACAGCAGCATGCCGACCGTATAGCTCAGCGCGTGCTGCTCGTGCCGCTCATCGACGCCGGCGATCTTATGGATCGCGACCTCGACCGGCCGCAGGATCGGCGAAAGGAACGTGGGCTCGCCGGCGAACACGCGGGTCATATAGGCGCCGAGGACCGGCGTGATGGCGACGATGATCGCGCAGAAGAGCAGAATCTGGACCCAGCCGAGGACGGTCATGGTCGTAGACTCTTCAGAACCGTTCGGGCTTGAGCAGCGCGTAGGTGAGGTAGACGAGCAGCGCCGCGGTCACGAGGCCGGCGAGCGAATAGTCGAAGATCATGACAACACCCTCTCAGAGCCGGTCGCAGGCGTGGACGTAGGCAACCGACAGCGCGAAGAAGGCAACGCCGATCGCCAGCATGACGACGTCCATCATGGGAGTGCTCCACGCAAAGTTCTCGTTATGTCGAAGGTTCTCTGCTTATGTCGTCAGGCGCCTGATGACGGCGCGCGGCGTTGATCTCGATCAAGAACGCGCAAAACCTTCCGCCCGGGCACGCGCGATGAGGTGTCACGCTTGGCATAGGAATTCGAGAGGGCGGGAAGAAAAAAGTTATAGGAATTTCATAAGGGCCGGCGGCGCGAAACGATTCACGCAAAGCCGTCCGGCTTGCTCATGTGCTTTGCCGCCGTCTTGCGCGATACGGCCGTTCGCTCAATGCGGCCAATCGGTCAACGGCCACAAGCCGCGTAAGAAGCTTTCGTTCTTGTCCTTGCCGGTCACTGTTTCGGCTTGTCCCGTGCCCACATTGAGGATTTTCTCGGTCGGCGGCACCGGGCGATTCCACCAGCCGCCGCCGAGCGCCTGGAACAGCGCCGCGGTGTCGGCGAGGCGGGCGGCGCGCGCCTGCACCACCTGGATGACCGCCTGCAGATAGGTTTGCTGCGCATTGAGCAGCAGCAGGACATTGGCGTTGCCGGTCTGCATCTGCTGGCGCGCGAGATCGAAGCTCACTTTGGCGGCGCGCTCGAAATCGCGCGCCGCCTTCAGCGCGTCAGCGTCGTTTTGCAGCGCGCGCAAGGTGTCGGCTACGTTCTGCACGGCGCCGATGACGGTGCCGCGATAATTCCACGCCGCCGCATTGTAGGCGTCCTTCGCCTCCTGCAGCTCGTGCAGCAGCGTGCCGCCGTCGAAAATCGTCTGCGTGGCGTTGCCGGCGAGCTGCCAGAACAGGTTCTGCGGCGCCAACAGGCCGACGAGCGCCGTATTCATGTAGCCGCCATTGGCGCTGATCGTGAAGCTCGGCAGGATGTTGGCGGTGGCGACGCCGATCTGCGCGCTCGCCGCATGCAGTTGGTCCTCGGCGGCGCGCACGTCGGGACGCTGCTCGATGAGCTGCGAAGGCAGGCTCACCGGCAGATCGACCGGCAAATGCAGATCGGCGAGCCTGAAGGTCTGGCGCGGTTGCTCGCTGGAATAAGTGCCGGCCAGCCCCGCCAGCAGGTCGCGTTGCTGCGCGAGCGCCTTGCGCAACGGCGGCAGCGTCGCCTTGACCTGCGCCAAAGCGGCTTCCTGCGCGGCCACCTCGTTGCGGTTGGCATAGCCGGCGTCGAGCTGGCGGCGCAGGATGCCGAGCATTTTGCCGTTGATCGAGATGAGTTCGTTGGCGGCGTCGATCTGTCCGCGCAACGAGGCTTCGGTGATGGCCGCGACCGCCACGTTCGCCGTCAGCGTGAGGTAGGCCGCCTCGACCTGGAAGCGTTGAGTGTCGGCCTGCGCCTCGAGCGACTCGACCGTGCGGCGATTGAGGCCCCAAACGTCGAAGGTGTACGAGACCAGGACCTGCGCGGTGTAGAGGCTGAACGGGTTGGCGGCCGAGGAGAGGACCGGAGAGAGCGGAGCGGCGGTGAGCTGGCGCGTCGGATTGAAGTTCGCCTGCACCAGCGGGAAGAACTTGCCCTCCTGGGCGTAAACGGCCTGTCTTGCGGCGCGCAGCGTGGCGATGGCCGATTGCAACGTCGGATTGTTGTCGAGCGCGCGCTCGATCAGGGCATTGAGCGCCGGCGATTTGAACAGCCTCCACCATTCGCCGGGGATGTCGCGGCCCGGCACGAAACGCTGCGCCGTTCCGGTCGGCGCGTCCGTGGCGGAGGTCCGCGGTGCCAGCGGCTCCTTGGTGTAGCCGGCAATCTTGGGAGCGGCGGGATGTAGAAAGTCCGGCCCGACCGCGCAACTCGCCAAAAGCATCGCGACCGCGAGAGCGGTGGGACCTGCAGAAAATCGCCTGGCCGCTACATCCGACATTTGGAACTGGAACTGTTGCAAAAGACGCAGACGACACGCGCCCGACGCATATTATTTCCGATTTGCCCGTCATTGGCTGTGCTTGGCAGGCCACACTGTCCATTATTCGGCACCGGGCCTCCACTGTGATTCATCACAGTGGAGCCGTTACATTTCCGGTCGGCGGCGGGCGGCTACACCGCAGATTGCCGCACAGCCGACGGGTTGCGCCGGCAACGCGAAGAGCGGTCATTTGTCCGTGTCAAACAGCGATTGAGTCGTGCAACAAAGTGAAATCGGCCAAGCTCCGTGATTATTGGTCAAGCTCTGTGATTAATGACAGTAGACCGCGTGGCCCGGTAATGGCCATGTCGCGGCGATTGCAACCCTTCTGGAACGCGGTTTATCGATGGCCCTCGGCACGACGAGCAGCCGGGTGAGAGCGGCGATCATCGGCGCGCTGATCGCCGTCGCGATCGTTGGCTATTGGACGTGGCGTTCCGGCGACGGCGCCAGACCGGTTGATGCGGCAATCCCCGCCGACGCCGCGACAGCCGGGCCGACCGGCCCGGCCGGGTCGAGCGCGGCTCCCCGCGACAGCGTGGATCTGTCAGATGCCCAGCTCGCATCAGTGAAGGTCGCGCCGGTGGAAGAGCGCGAGTTTCCCGTCGAAAAGGAGGCGGTCGGCAGCATCGGCTTCAATGAAAACCTGACAGTGCAGGTGTTCGCGCCCTACCAGGCGCGGATCATGGCGCTCTATGCCGGAGTCGGCGACGACGTGAAAAAAGGCCAGACGCTGTTCACCATCGACAGCCCGGATCTGCTGCAAGCCGAATCGACCCTGATCGCCGCCGCGGGCGTCGCCGCGCTGACCACGCGCAATCTTGCGCGCCTGCAAGAACTCTACACCACGCGCGCCGTATCGCAGCACGAGGTGGAACAGGCGGCTTCCGACCAGCAGACCGCCGAAGGCAACCTGCGCGCGGCGCGCGACGCGGTGCGCATCTTCGGCAAGACCGACGCCGACATCGATCGCATCGTTTCCCAGCGCATGGCCGACCCGACGCTGGTTGTGCCGAGCCCGATCAGCGGGCGGATCACGGCGCGCAACGCCGCGCCAGGCCTGTTGGTGCAGCCGGGCGTCGCGCCGGCCCCGTACACGGTCGCCAATATCGACACCATGTGGATGCTGGCGAACGTCGCCGAGATCGACAGCCCGGCGTTCCGCATCGGGCAGCCGGTGCAAGTCAGCATCGACGCGTTTCCCGGCCGCGTGTTCAACGGCAAGATCACCACCATCGGCGCCAGCGTCGACCCGACGACCCGCCGCGTCCTAGTCCGCTCCGAGATCAACGACCCGAAGCACGAATTGCGCTCCGGTATGTTCGCGCATTTCATCATCCGCATCGGGCGGCCGGTCCGCGCGCCGGGCGTCCCGGATGATGGCGTGGTGCGGGAAGGCGACGGCACGATGACCGTGTGGGTCACCGCCGACCGCCGCCGCTTCACCAGGCGCTCCGTCAAGATCGGCGAGCAGTACGGCGGCTACCGGCGAATTCTGCAAGGCGTGCAGGTCGGCGAGCTGGTCGCCACCGAGGGCGCGATCTTCCTCAGCAATGCGCTTGCCGCGGCGTCGCCGT
>JASHRY010000219.1 GCA_030037105.1 Xanthobacteraceae bacterium | reverse complement strand
TCGATCGCGCGGGCGACGGCTTCGTCCTCGCCCTGCGCCTGCGCGTAATATTTCCCCATGATGCCTTGCAGCTCGGGAAATTCGCCGACCATTTCGGTGAGCAAATCCGCCTTGCACAGGCGCGTGGCGCGCTTGGCCTTCATCGCGTCGGCGCCGACGCGCGGCGCCAGCTCCGCCGCGAGCCGCGCGATGCGTTCGATGCGCTGCCATTGCGAGCCGAGCTTCTCGTGAAAGACGATATCCTTGAACGTCGGCAGCCGATCTTCGAGCCGCGTTTTCAGATCGGTGTCATAAAAAAACTTCGCGTCGGACAGCCGCGCGCGGATGACACGCTCGTTGCCGGCGACGATCGCCTTGCCGCCGTCCTCCGCCTCGAGATTCGCAACGAGGATGAATTTGTCGACCAATCTGCTCCCCTCCCGCTTGTGGGAAGGGGTTGGGGGTGGGGGTCGCGAGGTAACGTCCGGCCGTCGAGGCACACGCGTCGCCTCGCCACCCCCCTCCCTTCCCTCCCCCACAAGGGGGGAGGGAAGGGATTTGCGCAGGACGAAGCATTTCTGGTTGTTGCGGATGGCGGCGCGAATCACCTCTTCGGGGATTTGCAGAAAGCTGGCGTCGAACGAGCCCATTAGCACCACCGGCCATTCGACGAGGCCGGCGACTTCGGCGAGCAGGCCGTCGTCCTCGACGATTTCCAGTCCTTGCGCGAAGGCGAGCTGCCGGGCCTCGGCGAAGATGATGTCGCGCCGCCGCCCGGCGTCGAGCACGACCTTGGCCTTGTCGAGCTTGCGCACATAATCGTCGAACCGGCGCACCGCGAACGGCGCCGGCGCCAGGAAGCGATGGCCGCGGGTGACGTTGCCCGCAACGATGCCGTCGACCGAAAACCGCACGATGTCCGGCTCCTCGGTCTCCGGCCCGAAGGTGGCGAGGATCGAATGCAGCGGCCGCACCCAGGTGAGCGCGCCGGACTCTTTCGATCGCGCGCCCCAGCGCATGGATTTCGGCCAGGGGAAGGCCTTGATGACGTCCGGCAGGATTTCGCCGATCACCTCGATCGCCGGCCGACCGGGCTTCTCGATCACGGCGACATAGAAGTCGCCCCTCTTGTCCGGCTGCACTTTCGCGTCGCCGACCGATTTCAGCCCCGCGGCCTGCAAAAATCCGGCGATGGCGCTTTCCGGCGCGCCGACGCGCGGCCCCTTTTTCTCCTCGCGCCGGTCGGCTTGGCGCGCCGGCACGCCATGCACGGCGAGCGCGAGCCGCCGCGGCGTCACGAACGCCCTGGCCCCCTCATAGGACAGGCCGGCATCGATCAGTCGGTCGGTCACCAGCCGGCGCAAATCCTCCGCCGCCCGCGCCTGCATGCGCGCGGGAATTTCCTCGGAGAACAACTCGAGCAGAAGGTCGGGCATCGAATTAAGACGCGCCCTCTTTCCCCTTCCCCTTGTGGGGAGGGGAAGGGGTGGGGGTTGCGAGGACAGCACTCTGAATCACTTCCAGCACGCCATCGATATTCGTCAATACTTCGTTGTTCCAGAAATGGATTACGCGATAACCCTCAGACCTCAAAAATTTTGAGCGTATCGCATCACGTTCGATCCGCTCCGCATGCTGCCCGCCGTCGATTTCAATCACGATTCCAGGATTATGATTGGCGAAATCGACAATGTAACGACCAAGATGTACCTGTCGGCGAAAACATGAGGCAGGCGAAGCGAGACGATGGCGCAAGTGCCACCAAAGTTTCTGTTCGGCCTTCGTTGGCGCCGACCGCATGGCGCGGGCACGAATCTTGTTAATCGGGACTACACCGCGATCACGCAGGGCCCAAACGCGTCCTTCGTTCGAGGATTGCTTCTCGATCATACAATCGCCTCTCAACCCCCACCTCGGCGGGCGTCGCGCGCCGACCCTCCCCACAGGGGGAGGGTCTAATTCATCACAGCGTCTATAGCTCTTGCCGGCTTCGACATTGACCGGGATCGGCCGCCGGCCGCCGATTTCAGGCATCTCGCTCATGCGCTTCCCCTCCGCCTAGCGTGGCGAGCCACGCCTCGCCGCAAGCCTTGGCGAGGTCGCGCACCCGCAGGATATAGCTCTGGCGCTCGGTCACCGATATCACGCCGCGCGCATCGAGCAGATTGAACACGTGACTCGCCTTGATGCACTGGTCGTAGGCCGGCAGCGCCATCAGGTGACGGCGGCGATTGCTCGCCCCGGGAGCGGATTGCCAGCCGGCCTCGAGGTATTTCCTACATGCCGATTCCGCCATGCGAAACTGCGCGAACAACATGTCGGTGTCGGCAAATTCGAAATTGTGCCGCGAGTATTCCTGCTCGGCCTGCAGGAAAACGTCGCCATAGATCACCTTTCGCGCGCCGTCGCGGCCGTTGAAGTTGAGATCGAACACGTTCTCCACGCCCTGCACGTACATGGCGAGCCGTTCCAGGCCGTAAGTCAGCTCGCCGGAAACCGGCACGCATTCGAAGCCGGCAACCTGCTGGAAATAGGTGAACTGGGAGACCTCCATGCCGTCGCACCAGCACTCCCAGCCGAGCCCCCAGGCGCCGAGCGTCGGGCTTTCCCAATCATCCTCGACGAAACGGATGTCGTGGATTTTCGGGTCGATCCCGATCGCCTCAAGCGACTTGAGATAAAGCTCCTGCAGATCGTCCGGAGACGGCTTGAGGATCACTTGGAGCTGATAATAGTGCTGCAGGCGGTTGGGGTTCTCGCCGTAGCGGCCGTCCTTGGGCCGGCGCGAGGGCTGCACATAGGCCGCGTTCCACGGCTTCGGCCCGAGCGCACGCAGCGTTGTCG
>JASHRY010000218.1 GCA_030037105.1 Xanthobacteraceae bacterium | reverse complement strand
CCCTACAGCCCAGACCTCAATCCGATCGAGCAGGTCTTCGCCAAGCTCAAGACCCTGCTCAGAAAAGCCGACGAGCGAACCGTCGAAACGACCTGGCGACGTATCGGAACCTTGCTCAACGCATTCCCTCCGCAGGAATGCGCAAACTACTTCCGAAACGCAGGATATGCTTCAGCCTAAGTGAAATGGACTCTAGGACCGGCCGACGACCGATACGCGCGCGGCGCTCGCCGCCGACGCCCCGGCCGCCGCCGTCGTGCCCGCCGCGCTGGCAACGATATCGTTGAGCTTGACCCGATCGTACTCGGCCCAGACGTTGCTGAGCCAGTGACGCACATAGCCGCGCAGCACGAACGAATAATTGGCCGCCTCGCCCTTCGCGCCCTTATTGGCGACGAAGGTAAGGAAGGGAACGGAGGCGAGCTCAACCTGCTCGAAGGCCATCTCGTTGAGCTTGGGAATGACGATTTCGACGGCGTCCTTGTGCTTCTTGAAATACGAGGAATACGTTGCCTGATCCCATTCGAAGAAGCTGGTGTTGTTGATGAAGTTCTTGACCAGAAAATACCGGGCGTCGCCGATGAAAGCGGATGTTTCCTCGATCTCGTTGAGCGAGGCGAGAGACGGGCCGAGGATGTGGAAGACGACGAAGGTGAGCTGTCCCTTCTTCACCGAATCGAGGAACCCGATGTCGCGCAAAGCGTGCAGCGTCGGCGAGAGGAGCCCGGCGCGCACGTCGATCACCGTGACGTTGGCGTCGGACAGCGTGTCGAAAATCCGCATCTGGTCGGCGACCGAGGTGACGTCGACAACGTCGGTGAGGTCCGGGTGAAAGCGCTTCAAGGTGCCTTTGGGCGATTCGGAATCGAACGCCCGCGTCGGCACGTGATGCGCCGTGAAATAATCGAGCAGCGTGCGCGCGACCGTGGTCTTGCCGACGCCGCCCTTGTCCGCACCCACCACGACCAATGTTGGCTTCGCCATGGTCGATTCCTCACTGCCGTCGCGCCGCGCCATTGCCATCCGTCCGGCTTCGAATCCCGATGGAAAACAGCGGCAAAATCGAGAGCGTCGCGCCCCATTTTCCCCGCTTCCGGTTCTACCACACCGGGCTCTATTTGGAAGCCTGATCGGCGTGCGTATTTGCCGGAACGGCGAAGCGGATTGTGGCGCGATTGCGGCTGGTTACCCCGACGTCCACCTTTGTCACCGGCGGAGGTTGCTTTCTCTTTCTTCATCTGAAAGAGGAGGATCAAGGTGAAATCCGCGCGCCGTGCGCGGACGCATCATCTTTCCCGCTACCCGCCGCGATGTGGCCCCCAGGGTCCGGGCTCGGAAGGGCCGTCGATCTGCGCCGGCGAAGGCGATGGCGGGAACGGTTGCCCGCCGGGGACCGCCTCGGCATCCGCGACGGAGGGCCCCCACGGGCCGCTCTGCGTTGCCGATCCCCATGGGCCCTCGGCCGGCGTCCGCTCGGTGGCGGGCTGTTCGTCCTCGTCGCCCGCTCGCGGCGGCAGCGCGATCGGGCCGGGATCATGGCCGCCGGCAAACTTGACCAGGGCAGCGATCCGGCTCGCCACCGTCGGGTGGGTGTCGAACAGCTCACCGAAACCTTCGCGTGGATTGTCGACGCACATTTCCATCACGGCTGACGTGGCGCCGGGCAATTCGCCGCGGCCCTCGATCTTGCGCAGCGCCGAGATCATGGCGTCGGGGTTCTTGGTGAGCTCGACCGAGCCGGCATCGGCGAGGAATTCGCGCGAGCGCGACAGAGCAAGGCGGATGATGAACGACAGGAGATAGGCGACGACAATGAGTCCGACGGCGATCAATATCGCGAGGCCTGCGCCGCTGCCCCTGCGGTCGCCGGACGATCGCGGGCCGCGGAAACCGCTGTAGAACCAGAGCCGAAAGAACAATTCCGCGAAAAAGGAGATGGCACCGGCGATGACGACGGCGATGACCATCATGCGGACGTCGCCGTTGCGGATGTGGGTCAGCTCATGGCCGAGAACCGATTCGATTTCGGCGTCGCTGAGCCGGTCGATGAGGCCCGACGTGACGGTGATCGAATATTGTTTCTCGTTCATGCCGGTGGCAAAGGCGTTGAGGGCGTCGCTGTCCATCACCTTGAGCCTGGGCATGGCGATCCCGCGCGAGATGCAGAGATTTTCCAGGATGTTGTAGAGCCGCGGCTGCTCCGCGCGGGTGACCTCGCGCCCGCCGGTCAGCGCGTCGATCATGTTCTGGTGGAAGAAATAGGCGGCGGCCATCCAAAGCGCCGTGCCCAGCGTCGCCACCGGCGCGGCGCTGATGAGATCGCCTAAGGCTCGCTGCATCAATGTGTCGAGGTCGGCATCGACCGACAGCGCCTCCGCGGTCAGCGCGCCGGCATAGACCAAAAGGTAGACGAGCAGGAACAGACCTATGAGCAGCGCCAGCGAGCGGCGCCGGTTCGACTGGATGTGGCTGTAGAGACCGTAAGCGGCCATGGCAAAGTTTCCCGCTCATTCCCGCGCAAGTGAGAATCCAGAGGGAGGCTGGAGCGCAATCCGATCACATTGAGTCGGATTGCGCTCCAGCTTCTTGGTGGAGCATGATCTTTTCGGAAAACCGATTTCCACTTTTCCGGATCATGCTCTAGAACTTCACTGCCGGCGCTTCGCCGACCGTCTTGCGCTCGTCGCCGAGGTCGAAATATTCCTTCGGCGCGAAACCGAGCGAGGCTGCGAACAGGGCCGCCGGGAATCGCTGCATGCCGGTATTGTATTCCTGCACCGCATTGTTGAAGAAGCACCGCGCCGCCGCGATCTTGTTCTCGATGTCGGTGAGTTCCGCCTGCAATTGCTGGAAGTTGGTGCTGGCCTTGAGATCGGGATAGGATTCGGCGAGCGCGAACAACTGGCGCAGCGCGCCCGAGAGCGCGTTCTCGGCCGCCGCCTGCTGCGCCGGGCCCTGCGCCGCCACCGCGGCGTTGCGCGCCTTCACCACTTCGTCGAGCGTGCCGCGTTCGTGCGCGGCGTAGCCTTTCACCGTCTCGACCAGATTGGGAATGAGGTCGTGCCGCTGCCGTAGCTGCACGTCCACGTCGGCAAACGCCTCGTTGACCCGTTGCCGCATGGTGACGAGGCCGTTGTAGATCGTGATCACCCACAAAACCAAAACAACGATGATGGCGAGGACGATCAGGGTCGAGATGCTCATAGACGGAATCCTTCGGCATGCGGGACGGGATCGGCTCGGCGGCCGCAGCGTGGCGTAACGCAACACGGGTCGGGCGTGGGCGACCGAACAACCGGCAAAACCCACCCCGCGCCATCGCCATAGATAGGACGATTAACCGTCCCCGTTAAGGTTAGCCGTTGATGAATATCGCGCGGCCGGCCCTTGTCGTTTAGGGATTCCCAAGGCGGCAAGCAGGTGAGTGCCATGACGAAGCATTTTCTCGATCCCCTTTCGTCGCAGAGCATAGTTGGCGATGCCGTGGACGATGTTCGCGAATTCGAGGCGACGCCGAGCGCCGTGACGCCGGCGGCCGACGCAGCCGGCTCGCTTGCGCCTTACGAACGCGACCAGCTCGCGCGCGCTCTCGCCGAGATCGAGCGCGCGACCGCGGCCTTGCGCAAGGCGGAGCCGGCGCTGGAATCCTGGGCAAGCCCGCTCGCCGAGACGATGGGCAAGCCGCGTCCGGTCTGGCTGCTCGTCGGGTTGCTATGGCTTTCGACGGCGCTCGCCACTCTCGGCGCGGTCGTCGCCATCTCGGCGCTCGTCGGGGTGGCGACCGGGTAAAGCGGGGCAAAATCGTCCGCTCGTCGGGGCGCCGCGCGCGGTGCCGCGCCAAATTGCGGACGAGCTCGCTCAATAAGCGTTGCGGTAGGCGGCCGGCGACAGCAGCGTGCGGGCGATGATTTTCAAGTCGAGCCAGAGCGACCAATTGTCGATGTAGAACAGGTCGTGCTCGACGCGCTTGCGCATCTTCTCCTCGGTGTCAGTCGCCCCGCGCAGGCCGTGGATCTGCGCCCAGCCGGTGATGCCCGGCTTGACGTTGTGGCGGCGGGCGTAGAGCGAGATATGGCGCTCGTATTCGCGATCGTGCGACAGCGCGTGCGGGCGCGGGCCGACGAGCGACATGTCGCCGGTGAGCACGTTGAACAGTTGCGGGATCTCGTCGATGTTCCAGCGCCGCAGCCAGCGCCCGATCCCGGTGAAGCGCGGATCGTTCGGCTTCGCCTGCGCGATCACCGCGCCGTCGTCGAGCGTGCGCATGGTGCGAAACTTGATGATGCGGAAGGGCTGCTGATTGAAGCCGTAGCGGCGCTGCACGAAGAAGACCGGTCCGGCGCTGTCTATTTTGATGAGAATGGCGACGGCCACCAGCAGCGGCGTCAGCCCGATGAGGGCGACCGCCGCGACGGCGAGATCGAACAGCCGCTTTTGCACGACTTCGAGCCGCGACAGCGGCATGCGAGTGAGCTGCAGGCTCGCGAGCGGGCCGAGCCGGGACAGCTTGACCTCCTCGAATTTGTGCAGGATCTGCTCGGGGCCGAGATGAATCTCGATCGGCAGCGCAAGGAAGGTCTCGGCGCAGCGTTCGATGGTCGCGGTGGCGGACCACGGCAGCAACAGGAAGATCGCATCGGGTTCGAGACGGCGGACGCTGGCGACCGCCTCGGCAAGGTCGCGGTCGAGCGTTGCGCGCCGCTCCTCGGCCGACGTCGTCACCGCGACCGGCGTGAGAAAACGGCAGCCGACGATGTTGATCCCGAGCATCCACGGCTCGTAATGGCTGATGAACGCGCCGACATGCGCGCCGGTACCGATCAGAAAGATGCGCTGTGCGGAAACAAGCCCGGCGGCACGCGCCAGCGCGGTGACGCGCACGATGATGTAACGCAGCACGATCAACCCGGCGAGCGTGTCGGCATAAAAGAGCACGATCCAGCCGCGCGAGTAATCGATGCTGATCCGCGCCAGGAAGCCGAGCATGAGCAGGCAAATCAGCGTCACGTTCCACAATTGGATGGTGCGCCGGGCGTGCGGCTTGAAGGTAAAAAAGTTCGGCAGGCGGTATTCGCCGCGGAACACGTTGGAAATGACGAAAATGCTCGCCGCCAGAACTCCGATCTGAACGAAGGAGCGGATGTTGCCGGGATCGCCATAGGCGGCCAGATGATAGGCAATGCCGGTGAAGCAGGACATCGCCACGATCAGCGCCACGTCGGTCAGAAAGATGGCGCCCGAGAAGGTGCCGCGCGACAGTACGGCCCAGGCGTGCAGCATCCGGCCGGTCTGCGGCCGCGCCGCGAGCGTGTAGTTTGGATGCGTGTTCATCGCCTGCCGGGCCCGACTGTCGCCTTTTGGCGAGCGCCGTCCGCCGCTGCCCCGAAACGGGACAGCGCGTGACTCTAGTGGCTTTCTCGCCAGAACCGTGCCACCGAGGGCGAAAACCGAGGCGCCGAGGTATCGGGGTTAACGGGCGGGGAGGAAGACCGTGCAAGGCAAGATCGCGCTGGAAGAGCATTTCTCCATCCCAGAGACTCTCGATAATGCCAATGACATTTTTCCCGATCGCGTGTGGCGGGAACTGGAGAGTCGCAATCGTGACATCCATGGCAGGCGGCTCGCCTTGATGGACGAGTACGGCATCGAGACGATGCTCTTGTCGCTCAATGCGCCGGCGGTGCAGGCCATTCCCGACCCGGCCCGCGCGTATGAGGTCGCGCGCAAGGCCAATGACTTCCTGGCCGAACAGGTGGGCAAGCGCCCTGACCGCTTTCAAGGTCTCGCTGCGCTGCCGATGCAGGATCCCGAAGTCGCGGCGCGCGAGCTGGAACGCTGCGTGAGGGAGCTCGGCTTTCGCGGCGCGCTGGTCAACGGCTTTTCCCAAGTCAACGATGCGGAGACCGCCGTCTATTACGACCTGCCGCAATACCGGCCGTTCTGGGCGGCGGTCGAGCGCCTCGGCGTGCCCTTCTATCTGCATCCGCGCAATCCGCTGCCGCGCGACAGTAGAATCTATGAAGGTCACTCTTGGCTGCTTGGTCCGGTGTGGGCCTTCGGGCAGGAAACCGCGGTGCACGCGCTGCGCCTGATGGGCTCGGGCCTGTTCGACGCTCATCCGCGCTTGCAGATCGTCCTCGGTCATCTCGGCGAGAACTTGCCCTGTGCGATGTGGCGCATCGACAACGCCAATGGCTGGGTCGAGAACCGGCACACCCACCCGGCGAAGAAGCGCATGCGCGATTACTTCTGCGCCAATTTCCACATCACCACCTCGGGCGATTTCCACACCCAGGCGCTGCTCAACGCCATGCTCGTCCTCGGCGCCGACCGCATCATGTTCTCGGCCGATTGGCCGTTCGAGAACATCGACCACGCCGCGCGCTGGTTCGATTCCTGTCCGATCAGCGAGAACGACCGGATGAAGATCGGCCGTACCAACGCGATGCGGCTGTTCAAGCTCGGGAAAGTATAGGAGCTGACGTCATTCCTCGACCGAGCCAACGGGTCCGGCGCGATGACAGGCTCCGCGAGGAATCCGGAATCCGTATTCACGGGCGGTGATTGTGGATTTCGGGTTCGCGGGCCGAAGCCGCGTCGCGGACGACGAGAGCGGGCGGTTATCCCGCCTCGCGCATTTTCACCGCGCTTTCGAGATCGACCGACACAAGTTGGGAGACGCCGCGCTCGGCCATGGTGACGCCGTAGAGCCGGTTCATGCGCGCCATGGTGATCGGGTTGTGGGTGATGATGACGAAACGGGTATCGGTCGAGCGCGTCATCTCCTCGAGCAGGTTGCAGAAGTGCTCGACATTGTAATCGTCGAGCGCCGCCTCGGCCTCGTCGAGCACGCAGATCGGCGCCGGATTGGTGAGGAACACGGCGAAGATCAGCGCCAGGGCGGTGAGCGCTTGTTCGCCGCCGGAGAGCAGCGACAGCGTCACCGGCTTTTTGCCCGGCGGCTTCGCGATGATTTCAAGGCCGGCTTCGAGCGGGTCCTCGCTCTCGATCAACTGCAATTCGGCGCTGCCGCCGCCGAACAACTTGACGAAGAGCTTTTGGAAATTTTCGTTGACCCCTGCGAACGACGCGAGCAGGCGCTCGCGCGCCTCGTGGTTGAGGCTGTGGATGCCTTGCCGCAGCCGCCTGATGGCCTCGACGAGGTCGTCGCGCTCGGCGTTGAGCCGCCCGTGCTGCGCCTCGACCTCGTGCAGCTCCTGCTCGGCGAGCAGGTTCACCGAGCCCAGGCGTTCGCGCTCGCGCCGGATGCGCTCGAGTTTCGCCTCGACCTCGGCCATCTGCGGCAGCTCGGCGTCCGCCTTGATCTCGGCGATCTCCGCCGCGGCGGTCGGTTCGACGTCGAGTAGATCGCGGATCTCGTGTTCGATATCGCCGAGATGGCGCTCGGCGCCCTCGCAGCGTTCCTCGGCGCGCGCCGCCGCGGCACGGGCTTCGCCGACGGCTTCGAGCGCGGCGCGCGTGGCCTTGTCGGCCTCGGCAAGTTGCGTTTCGGCGGCCGCCAGCCGGTCGGCGGCGGCGCGGCGTTCGACCGTGGCCGTCTCGATCTCGCCGATCAGGGCCTGGCGCTGGTCGGCGAATTTTTGCGGCGCGTTCTCAAGCTCGGTCCGCTCGCTTCTCGCCTCCTCCGCGCGCCGCCCGACGGTCGCGATCTGCGCCGCGGCGGCGTGCTTGCGTTCATCCCAGGCCGCGCGCTCGGCCGCGATCGCCTGCAAGCGGCGATCGGCGAGTTCGGCCTCGCGCGCGATCGCTTGAGCTTCGACCCGGACTTCGGCGAGCGCGTCGCGGTCGCGTGCAATCGTCTCGTTGATTTTGGCGAGTTTCGTTTCCAGATCGGCGGCGGCAGGAAGCGCGGCAAGCGCCGCTTCGGCGTCGCGGCGGGCCGCATCCGCTTCGTCGCGGCTGGCGCTGATCCGCTGCCGCGCCTCCTTCAGCGCCGAGATGCGCGCCGCGTTACGGCTGCTCTCGCGCTCGGCGGCGGCGTGCTGTTCGCGTGCGGCATCGGTCAGGTGTTGAGCCTCGCGCCAACGGGCGCGGGCTTCCCGCTCCGCTTCCGCCGCCGCGGCGAGCGCCGCCTCCGCCGTTTCGAGCGCATGGCGCTTGGCTTCGCCCTCGCCGCGGGCGGCCGCAAGCTCGCCCTCGATCGCCGCGAGGCGACCGCGCTCGGCGAGCCGGCGCGCTGTTCCGGTCGGCGCGTGGGCCGCGACGGCAAAGCCGTCCCAGCGCCAGAGATCACCTTCGCGTGAGACGAGCCGCTGGCCGGGCTTGAGCATCGCCGCAAGGCGCGCTCCCTCGTCGCGGGCGACGACGCCGATCTGGGCCAGGCGGCGCGCCAGTTGCGGCGGGGCCTGCACATGGCGCGAAAGCGCGGTGGCGCCTCGCGGCAGGCCGGGATCGGTTGGATCGATTGTCGCGCCGGCCCAGCGAATCGGTGCGGAATCCTCGACCGGTGCGTCGAGATCGTCGCCGAGCGCAGCACCCAGCGCTTTCTCATATCCCTTGGCGACGGTGATCGCGTCGATCACCGGCGGCCAGAGATTCTTGTTTTCGACGGCCAAAAGCTTGCCGATGGTCTTCGCCTCGGTTTCCAGCCGCTGCACGCGGCGCTCGGCGCCATCGAGCGGCCCGCGCGCGGCCTCGACTTTTTCTCTTGCCCCCGTGTGCGCGACTTCCGCGGCACGCGCCGCGCGTTCCGCCTCCTCGAGCGCGGCCTGTGCAGCGGCAAGCGCCTCGGCCAGCGCCGACAGATCGGGCTCGCCGCTGCCGGCGTCGGCGAGCGCCACCTCGATATTGGCGTGCTCGGCTTCGAGTCGCGCGGCACGCTCGCCGTGATCGCGGATTGCGGCCTGAAGCTGATGGCGGCGGGCCGTCAGATCGGCGAGCGCTCCGGTGAGATCGGCGAAGGACTTTTCCGATGCCGCAAGCGCCGCGTCCGCTTTGGCGACGCGTTCGTTGGCGCCGGAAAGCCGCGCGGCGTTGGCCTGCGCCGCGGCTTTGAGCGTTTTCTCTTCGCCGCCGAGCCGTTCGAGCGCCGCCGCGGCATCGGCTGCAAGCCTGCGCTCGCGCTCGAGGTCGGCGGCGAATTGTTCGAGGCGGCGGTCGAGTTCGCCGATGCGCTCCTTGGCGCGGGCTTCCTCGCGCTCGAGCGCCTCGCGCGCGAGGGTGAGCCGCTGCAGCGCCGCGGCGGCTTTGGCTTCCGCCTGGCGCAAGGCCGGCAGGTCGGCCGCAACTTGCGCCTGGCGGGTGGACGCTTGCGCCTGCTCGCCGATGCGCGCGGCGACGAGGCGGACCGCCTCGTCCTTGGCCCGCGCGGCGCTGGCGACATCGGCTTTCCCCGCCGTCCAGCGCAAATGGAGCAGCAGCGCTTCGGCCCGGCGCACCTGCGCGGAAATATTGCGATAGCGCACCGCCTGCCGGGCCTGGGTCTTGAGCGCGGCCAACTGGGCGGCGAGCTGGCCGATGACGTCTTCGACCCGCGCGAGATTGTGCTCGGCGGCCTTCAGCCGCAGCTCCGCCTCGTGGCGGCGGGCATGCAGTCCGGAAATGCCGGCCGCTTCTTCGAGCAGGCGCCGGCGCTGGTCGGGTCGCGCCTGAATGATCTCGCCGATGCGGCCCTGATGGACGAGCGCCGGCGACCGCGCTCCGGTCGAGGCGTCGGCAAACAATACGGTCACGTCGTGCGCGCGCACCTCGCGGCCGTTGACGCGGTAGATCGAGCCCTGCTCGCGCACGATGCGGCGCGAGACTTCGAGCGTGTCGCTGTCGTTGAACGCGGCCGGCGCCTTGCGGTCGCCGTTGTCGATCAAGACCGCGACTTCGGCGTGATTGCGCGCCGGCCGGCCGGCATTGCCGGAGAAGATCACGTCGTCCATCTCCGCGCCGCGCAGCGCCTTGTAGGAGGCTTCGCCCATGACCCAGCGCACGGCCTCGACCAGATTGGACTTGCCGCAACCATTCGGACCGACGACGCCGGTCAGGCCCGGTTCGATCTCGAAATCGGTCGGTTCGACGAAGGACTTGAAGCCGATCAGGCGCAGCCGCGTGAGCTTCATTCTCGTGTTACGTCCATCTCCCTCGCGGCGGCGGCGAAGGGAATCGTTATGGGCTCACGCCGGTGGCGCGTGGAAGATTGCCGCATCGGCGCGGAGAATGAATCGTCGTCTCCGCAAGCGCAACAGGGCCGCGGGCGTTTTCCAGACCTTCGCTCGCCGCAGCTTGCGGCGGCGCGCTTCGAACGGCCGCCCCCGCGTGTCCCGCCGATCCGGAAAACCCTTATCCTTCCTTAAGATAGGGGTCGATCACCTTGGCCATTGCGTCGATCGACTGGTCGCCGGAGAGCTTCTTGCCATTGATGAAGAAGGTCGGCGTGGAGTTGACTCCGAGCTTCTTGGCGGCGCGGTCGCGCACATCCTGGATGCCGTCGAGCACCTTCTGATTCGCCAGGCAGTGATCGAATGACTGCGTGGTAAAGCCGAACTGTTTGGCGATTTCCCGCAACGGTCCGATCGGCTTTTGCACCATCCATTCCTGCTGCTTGGCGAACAGGGTCTCCACGACCGCCATGTACTTGTCCTTGCCGGCGCAGCGCGCCAGCATGAAACCGGCGGCGGCGAGCGGGTCGAGCGGGAATTCGCGGAAGATGAAGCGTACCTTGCCGGTGTCGATGTAGCGCTGCTTCAGTTGTGGAAAGGTCGTCGTCGCGAAATGCGCGCAGTGCGGGCAGGTCATCGAGGCGTATTCGATGATCGTCACCGGCGCCTTGTCCGAACCGAGCGTGATGTCGCCGTCGGGACCGGCCTGTGCCAAATCGGCCGGCGAGGGCTCGTCCGCCAAGGCCGGACCGACGAGCGCTGGAAATCCAGAGCCCGATATGGCCGTCCCGGCGAGCACGAAAGAGGCCGAGGCCGTAAGCAAGTCGCGACGTGTCAGCGTCAAGGGCGGCTCCTGGTTGAGGTGAGTTTCTTGCGGCACAAAGGTGGCATTAGTTTAGCACGCCATCGCACCAAGGTCCCGCGTCATGGCGACACCGGAAGGTCACAGCTTGCGAGGGAACGTCAACCGCGCTTGACCGCCGCGCCGAGCCGCGCCAGTGCTTGCCGCAGATCCTCGTCGGCGATTTCCGGCAAGCTCGCGGCGATCCGCGCCGCCATGG